>JBEAOQ010000176.1:0-6317 GCA_041164845.1 Pseudomonadota bacterium
AAATTTACCCAAGTTTTGTCGCTGAAATGGCCGATAAGCGGTTGCACCAGCAGTCCAGTGATCGGCCCTGCAATCATGAGAATCGGCAAACTGGCGAGATCGGCACCTAATGTTTGAAAAATCCGCGCCAAATTGCCCTGTTGCAATGAAAACGCAATAGCGGTGGCAAAATTGACAATCGCCATATTGCGCATTTGCCTGCTGGTGAGCTGTGGTTTTTCCATGATTATGTCCTGTATTTTGGGCATTTTGTGATATTTTAGAGAAAAATGCAAAGGTTTGCATAAACTGTATCAATAGTGTAACAAACTGAAATAACAATAATAACGGTTAGGATTCATTATTTTGGCTTGCAATTTATCCGTAATCGGAGAAGTCTGTTGACAGCCCGTTTGGATTCCATAGTGGCCACCCTTCCACTCAAAATGTGGCTGGGCATATGATTGCGAATTTCTATGGTAAAAATCAGAAATATCAAAGATTTGGCTGATTTGGCTGGAGTGTCCGCCGGCACAGTTTCGCGGGCCTTGGCCGGCAGCGAGCTTATCAGCCTGAAAACCCGCGAAAAAATCAAAGCTTTGGCCGATGAACATGGTTTTCGCCCCAATGCCATGGCCCGTAATCTGCGCATCCAGCGCACCGGCGCGATCGGGGTGCTGATCCCGCTGGGCCATGAAACGGGCCAGCATATTTCTGATCCTTTTTTCATTACCATGCTGGGTCTGCTGGCCGATGGCTTGACCGAACGCGGTTATGATTTGGTGCTGTCGCGGGTGATCCCCACTGATAGCGAATGGCTGGAACGCTTTGTCGATTCGGGCAGGGTGGATGGATTGATCGTTATTGGCCAATCAAATCAATCTTCTATTTTGGATGCGGTGGCGGCGCGCTATCGGCCCTTGGTGGTGTGGGGCGGGCATGTTGCGGGGCAGGTGCATTGTTCGGTCGGCTCGGATAATCGTTTGGGCGGCGATCTGGCGGCCAGCCATCTGCTAGCCCAAGGTTGTCATCGGATTGCCTTTTTTGGCGATCCCACCGCATTGGAATTGGGGCAAAGGTTGCAAGGATGTCGCGATGCGATGCGCCGCGCCGGATTGGACGACCAACTGACCGTTTTGCCCGCGCATCTGGTGGCCGAAGACGCGCATCCCGATATTGCGCGGTTTTTGGGGGCCAGCAGCCAGCGGCCACAGGGGATTGTCGCGGCATCGGATGTTATCGCCATGAGCGCACTGCGGGCGCTGGCCGAATTTGGGCTGGCGGTGCCGGGTGATGTCCGGGTGATTGGCTATGATGGTCTGGCGATTGGCGAGCAAACCGTGCCGCGCCTGTCGACCATCAGCCAAGATTTAACCCAAGGCGCGGCGCATATGATTGATATGTTGCTGCGGCGGATTGCCGGTGAGGATACCGAGTCTGTGGTGATGCCGCCACATCTGGTGGTTAGGATGTCGAGTTAAGCACGCTTTGCGCGACCGCCAAAGCCCCCATTAGGCCGGAATTTTCGCCCAAAGCCGGGGCCACCACCACATCCGCCGGATTGCCGACAAAATAGCCACCACCAATTTGGGCGGCAAGGATTCGCACTTGGCCCAATAGGCCCGCCGCGCCCATCACCCCGCCGCCCAACACAATCCGCGCTGGTTCCATAATCGCTTGAAATGTCACGACAGCTTGCGCCAAATACCACGCGATGATCGCTGTGGCCGGATGGTCTGGCCCCAATTCGGACAGGGATTTACCCCAGCGGGCGATAATCGCTGGGCCGCTGGCCAGTCCTTCCAAACAATCGCCGTGAAACGGGCAGCATCCGGCAAAACCCAGATCATCGGCATGGCGCGGCAGACGGATATGGCCCATTTCGGGGTGCGACAAGCCATGTAACAGCCGCTCATCGGATACAAAACCGCCGCCAATTCCAGTGCCAATGGTCAGATATAATAGTGAGCTATGGTTAATTCCTGCGCCCCATTTCGCCTCGGCCAGCGCCGCGCCATTGACGTCGGTTTCAATTCCAATGGGGCAGGAAAACTCTCGCTCAAATGGCCCGCACAGATCCGCCCCCGCCCAAAATGGCTTGGGTGTGCTGGTGATATGGCCCCATTTTGAGCTGGTTTTGGACAAATCCAGCGGGCCAAAGCTGGCGATGCCAAAAGCGCGAAAAACTATATTTTGCGTTTTAAACCAAACGACTGCCGCGCTAATGGTGTTATCCGGCGTGGTGGTCGGGATGCGGTGACGGGCAATAATATCGCCCTTTTCATCGGCAATCCCCAGCACAAATTTGGTGCCGCCCGCTTCGATGAGGCCATAATGTGTCATAGGCTGGGGTTTAGCCCTCCACGTCGCTGCTATCAACCCAAGCCCGCGCACCATCCAGCTTGAGCCGAAAACGCGGGGCGGGAACGCCGCCAAAATGCGCCCGCCGCCACGCGATATCATCCACCGCTGCGCCCGATGCAACTTGGGGGTAATCGACAAATCCAGCGACCTCCAGATCATCGGTCACCCACCAACTGTAAGTTTGATAGGGGGCCGTATCGGGGTTGGCGGCGACCAATCCTGTGTCATTTAACGGCGCATATGGCCCGAAAATTTCGGATGCAACCATACCATAGAGGCCGTTTGGCCCGCTGGGGGCATCGGCGGCAAAGACTTTGCGTTGGGTTGACCAGAACAGATAATACAGCCCATCGCGCTGGATAATATGCGGGCGTTCCTGTTCATTATTCAGCCCATCAGCGCCAAGCAGCGGCGGTAATAATGCCCATTGGCTAAGCGTTGCATCCACGGCACGCCCAATGCCGATGCAGCCATTCCATTCACTGGCCCCCTGCGCCAAGGAGCCGGTAAACAGCAGATATGTCTGGCCGTCCTTGGCATCGCGGACATGCGCGGGATCACGGAAGCCTTTGATAAAGCCGGGAATCCCCTCGGTTTGATTGACCACGACATAATCATGGCCATCGGCAATCAGCGATTCATGCGGCGTGCTCCAATCGGTAATATATAGGGCATTGTTGGCCAAAATCAGGCGGCCCGTGGTTTGAAACAGCCGCTGGGCATAGGTTGTTTTTGCCTCTCCGACATGGCCAGCGGCGGTGTAAAACAGCGTGACCAGACCGGATTCCGGATCAAACAGCGATGACCCCGCCCATTCGCGGCTGCCCGGATTTTGGGCCAAGGGCAGGGCATTGCCATGATCGCGCCATTGCCCCATGCGTTCGCTCATCAGCCGAATACGCGCCACCCCATGCCGCGATTCGGGGTCGGGAAGGGTGGGCGACGACAGGACAAACCACAGCGCCCAACCATCAAAGCGCACCGTGCTGCCGTCGGCAGATTGCAGCGGCCACAGATCCCACAGATCAATTCCCGCCAAAATCGGCGCAATTTCGGATGTGGTTACCAATGGGATCGTCTGATCGCCATAGACCCCATCCACGCTGCCGATCTGGGCGACGTGGCTGGCCAACCAATGCGATGTTTTGATTTGTGACTTGGCCTGTTGCAATGCTTCGCCCCTGCGAATGGATTTTTTGTGGCATAGGGGGTATATTCGCAAATTACAACAAACGATTGCATAAATCAGTTGTTTTGTTGAAATTTACTATGTTTTACATACAAAATTTGGGCCTTTTGGGATTTACGTTGGGGAAATCTGGGCAGAAATATGGATGATAATCCCATCTTCGCCCTGCATAGGCGGCAGGGGCAACCCCATCCGGATCAGCCACGCACCATCCATCACCATATCATCTGCGCCATCGCGCCGCAGACAATAACGGCGGGTGCAGTCCAGCATCGGCAGCCGCAGATGTGGTTGATGACGCTGACTGGTGGGACTGGTGCGGGTGACCAGCAGCAGCAGATCATCCGCGTGGCCATGGGCTTGCCAGACGACACTATCGGCGCATTCGCCCTGCCATACGCGGGTCAGATGCAGCTTGGCGCGTAACTGTTTGTAACGGGCGATGGCTGCGGATAATTGGGCTTTTTCCGTTATGTTTAACAACCGCACATCCAGCTCGACGCCAAAATGGCCGGGCAGGGCGACATGGCTGCGAAAGGCCATCTGCTGCATCCGGCCCGTGCTGTGGGCGGGCGATGCGCCGACATGGCTGCCCATCAATTCTGGCGGCATAAATTGCAAAAATCCCCGCTGGATGGCCACCCGCGAGACGGCATCAATACAATCGCTGGCCCAAAAACGGTGGCTATGGGCGATGATTCCGGCATCAATCCGCCCGCCGCCGCCGGCGCATGATTCAATCTCGACATGCGGAAAGGCGGCGCGAAACCGAGCGAACAGCGCATAGGTGCCCAGCACCTGTTTTTGATAGAGCGGGGTCTGTCCGGCATGGGTCAGATCGCGGTTATGATCCCATTTGAGATAGGAAATCGGCAGGGTTCTCAGCAGCGTGGAAATTTTTTCAAACAGATAATCTGTTACCTCGTGCCGGGTCATATCCAGCACCAGCTGGTTACGCGCCGCCAGCAGCGGCCTACCGGCAATTTGCAAAGCCCAATCAGGATGGGCACGATAGAGTTCGCTGTTGGGGTTGACCATTTCCGGCTCGACCCACAGGCCAAATTCCATGCCCCGTGCCACCACATGATCGGCCAGCGGGGCCAGACCATCGGGATATTTGCGCGCATCAACCCACCAATCACCCAAGGATGATGTGTCATCATCGCGCCCGGCAAACCAGCCATCATCCAGCACAAACCGTTCGATCCCCAAATCGGCGGCGGCATCGGCCAGTTCGATCAGCGCGGGCAGATCGTGGTTGAAATAAAATCCTTCCCATGTATTGAGATGGACGGGACGCGGTTTCATCGCCCCATCGGGCCATGTCATCCGTTCGCGAATGGCGCGGTGAAAATTCCACGCCACGCCATTGCTGCCCTCTGCGCTACAAGTGGCCAGCATATCTGGCGTGGAGATGCTTGCGTCCGCTGCCAGCCGCACTTCGCCCGGGGCCAGCCATTCACCCATCTGCCATTGCCAGCGGGTATCATCGCCCCAGTCAATCTGCTGGGCATGATTGCCCGACCACGCCAGCTGCGCGCCATATGCGGTGCCATCGGTGCAAGTAACCACCGCGCCTGGAAAACAATCATGCGAGGTCAGCCCGCGCCGGTTTTCGCGCCGCCAGATGCTGCGAGTAAGCCTATCATCCACCGCGACAAATTCGCTGTTATGCCGCCCCGCATAGCTGCGCACCGACGCTAAATCTGCGGGCAGGGGGATAGTGCCCGCCGCCAACCATTGGACATCAATCGCGGCGTCGCCATCATTGGTAAGCTGGGTCGAGAGGGTCAGGCAATCGCTGGCAGGATCGAGTTTTGCGGTGATAACGACGGTGATTTTCGCCACATCATCGGTGAGGTGAAAGCGGATGGTGGCGGCATCGCTGTGTTCAATCCGGCAGTCGGTAATCGCCTGCGCCCAATCTGCGCCAGCACGGTGTGCCAGCAGCGATGATGCGCCAAACCAGCCCAAACCCGCACCCGAAAACACCGCCAAAGGCTGGTCAAAATGCAGCGAAAAACTGGGTTCGGGGCGGGTGCTGCGCAAATTTGCACCCGGCGTTACGCCATCGGGCAGGCGCGGCCCCCAATAGCGCCACAGCGGTGCTTCACCGGCGCAGACCTCCCATATTGCCGTGCAAGCGGGGCTATGCAGGGTAACATATTCAGCCCTATATTCGGTCATGCGTGCAATTCATCATCGCGCACCCGCATCACCGCAATCGCCGCGCAAAACAGCAAAACCCCCGCCAGCATCAGCGCATTGCGGGCATCGCCATGCAGCAGCGGCTCGTAATAAAACGGCAGGGTGGCAGCATTCAGCAACATGGGTATCACAATCATCATATTGAAAATGCCCATATATACGCCTGTGCGCTGCGGTGGGATACATTTTGCCAGCATCACATAGGGGGTGCCCATAATGCTGCCCCAGCATATCCCCACACCAATCGCCGCCGGATAAAGCCAGATGGGATTTGCAACCTGCGGGATTAGCAACATGCCAATCCCCCCCGCGACCAGCGCCGCCGCATGGATATATCTTGCGCCATATTTGCGAACCAAGGGCATCATCGCAATCGCGGAGATAAACGCCACCGCATTGTAGGATGCGCCCATGGTGCCATTGGTTATCACCGCTGATCGGAAACCAGAGGTGGCGGCATCGGAGGTGCCATAGACCGAGCGGCTGATCGAATAGGTGACATATGACCAATAGGTTCCCATGGCATACCATTGAAACAGCATCATAATGCCCAATTTCCGCATCGGCGTGGGCATGG
>JBEAOQ010000177.1:0-10354 GCA_041164845.1 Pseudomonadota bacterium
GGGCCGGATGGTTATGGGGTGTGGACGGCAGCGGGGGTGGGGCTGGGGCATCGCCGCCTGTCGATCATTGATATTGCCGGATCGCCGCAGCCGATGGCTTCCAGCGATGGCCGCGCCATGCTGGCGTTTAACGGTGAGATTTACAATTACCGTGAATTGCGTGCCGAACTGGCGGCGGGCGGCGCGGCGTTTCATACCGATGGCGATAGCGAGGTTATTCTGGCCGCCTATCAACGCTGGGGCGTCGATTGCCTGAAACGGCTGCATGGCATGTTTGCCTTTGCGATTTATGACCAACAGGCGCGCAGCCTGTTGCTGGCGCGGGATCGGCTGGGGGTAAAGCCGCTGTTTACCGCCGAATTATCCGATGGCAGTTTGATTTTTGGCTCGGAATTAAAGGCGCTGACCGCGCATCCCCTGCTGCGGCGCGAGGTTGATCCGCTGGCGGTCGAAGATTATCTGACTTGGGGCTATGTGCCCGATGGCCGGTGTATTTTGAAGGGGGTCAAGAAGCTGCCGGCTGGGCATTATCAGCTGCTGCGCCATGATGCCGCTGCGCCAAATCCAGTGCAATGGTGGGATGTCAGCTTTGCCGAGCGGCGCAAGGAAAGCGCGGCGGATTTGCAGGCCGAGCTGGTGCATTTGATGCGCGATGCCGTAACATCGCGGATGGTCGCCGATGTGCCGCTGGGGGCGTTTTTGTCGGGCGGAGTGGATTCGTCATCGGTGGTGGCTTTGATGGCCGAGGCCAGCGGTAATCCGGTCAAAACCTGTTCGATCGGCTTTGATGTCAAGGGTTTGGATGAAACATCCTATGCCCAGCAGATTGCCACCCAATTTGGCACCGATCACCAATCCAGGATCGTGTCGCCCGATGATTATGCCGAGATGGACCATCTGGCGGCGATGTTTGATGAGCCTTTTGCCGATGCTTCGGCCCTGCCAACATGGCGGGTGTGCCAGCTGGCGCGGGAGACGGTAACGGTGGCTTTGTCGGGTGATGGCGCGGATGAGGCCTTTGCTGGATACCGCCGCCATGTGTTTCAATATGGCGAGGACCGGCTGCGGGGGATGTTGCCGCAGGGGATCCGGTCGGGGTTGTTTGGCACATTGGGGCGGATTTACCCCAAGGCCGATTGGGCGCCGCGTCCTTTGCGGGCCAAGACCACCCTGCTGTCTTTGGCCAGCAGCAGCGAGGCGGCCTATGCCAATGCATTATCGGTAACCGGGCCGGAACTGCGGGATAGCCTGTATAGCGATGATTTCCTGCGGCTGCGTGGGGATTATCGGGCAGAAGAAGATTTGATTGCCCTGATGCGCAATGCGCCAGCGCGCAGCGGGTTGGACCGTGCCCAATATGCCGATATGAAATTCTGGTTGCCGGGGGATATTTTGACCAAGGTTGACCGCGCCAGCATGGCGGTCAGTTTGGAAGCGCGCGAGCCGCTGCTGGATCACCGCTTGATCGAATTTGCCGCCAGCCTGCCGGAAAATATGCGGGTAAATCAGGGGCAGGGCAAATGGGCGATGAAACAGGCGATGCGGCGGTATCTGCCCGATGACATTCTGTTCCGCCAAAAACAGGGGTTTGTCACGCCGATTGCCCAGTGGTTGCGCGGGCCGTTGGCGGGCGCGGCCCGGGGGATTAGCAGCAGCGCGGCGCTGGCGCGGACGGGGTGGTTTTCGACATCGCGTCTGTCGGCGATTGCCGAGGCGCATATCAGCGGACGTTCCGACCATTCGCGGTTATTATGGCAATTGCTGATGCTGGATAAATCCTTGGTGCATCTGGGACTGGTCGGCTGATTTCTCTTTGATAACTGGCTGTTTTTGTCTAACAACAAATAGCGCAGAAATCAAAGGTAGGGGCAGCATGGCAGTATCGCCAGAGGAATCAGCTTCGGGTAGCAAAATAAAACCCGTTCTGATTGGGTTCATTATACTGCTTGCAGTTGTTTTTGGACTTAGGGCGATGGGTGTCTGGCCCTTTTCTGGCCGTGAATCCGCACTGAAACTTTATGGCAATGTCGAAATCCGTGAGGTGCAGCTGGGCTTTCGGATCGGCGGGCGGATTGACAAATTGCTGGTCGATGAGGGTGATCGGGTGGCGGCGGGACAGGTGCTGGCTGTGCTGGATACCCGTCCTTTGCAGGATCGGATGCTTGATGCCGATGCGCGGCTGGCGGCGGCTGATGCCGGTGTGGCACGCGATGCCCATGGCAGCAGGCCGCAGCAAATTGCCGCAGCACAGGCCGATTTGGCCACGGCCAATGCCATGATGAATGAAAGCCGCCGCCAGTTTGAACGGCGGGCTGCGCTGTATGGCAAGGGGTTTTTATCACGAGCGGAGCTGCAAACCGCAGAGGCCAATGTCGCGGCGGCGATGGCGCGGCAGGCGGCGGCGCGGGCAGGGTTGTCTTTGGCGCAAGAAGGGGTGCGAGCTGAGGATCGGGCGGTGTCTTTGGCCAATCGGGCTTCGGCGGCGGCGGCGGCAAAATCGGTGCAAACCGATCTGCATGATGCGCAGATCATCGCATCAGAAGCGGGGCAGGTGTTGACACGGGTGCGCGAAGCGGGGGCAATTGTCCAAGGCGGCGGGGTGGTGTTGACCGTGGCGCTGACCCAGCCGGTGCGGGTGCGCGCCTATATTGCCGAGCCGGATTTGCCGCGTTTGCGCCCGGGGATGAAGGTTGCGGTGCGGGTGGATGGCAGCGATAAAAGCTGGGCGGCGCAGGTCGGATATATTTCGCCGGTGGCCGAATTTACCCCGAAATCCGTGCAGACCGAACAATTGCGGGCGGATTTGGTCTATCGGTTGCGGTTGACGGTGGATGACCCGAAGGGAGAATTGCGGCAGGGACAGCCGGTGACGGTGGTATTGCCTGATGGCTCGGGTGGTTAGCAATTTGAACTTTAACGCAAATGGTGGGCCACCCCTACCCTGCCTCCCCCAGCTATCCTCCCCTTGGGGGGGAGGAGCTTGCTGTGCTTGTTTGATGATGGCGATCCGACATTGACATCAACTCCTGCCATAGAACTGTTCGGCGTTTCTAAGAGTTTTGCTTCTGCGCAAAAAGGCGGTGCGCCGGTTGTGGCCTTGCGCGATGTGGCGATCACCGTGCCACAGGGGCGGTTACTGGGGTTGGTGGGGCCGGATGCTGCGGGCAAGACCACTTTGATGCGGATATTGGCCGGATTGGTTGTGGCCGATTGCGGCAAGGTGGAGATATTGGGTGCTCCTGCTGCGCAAATTGATCGAATGCGGATCGGCTATATGCCGCAGGGCGGCGGTTTATATGCCGAGCTGTCGGTGGCGCAGAATTTGGAACTCTATGCCAAATTGCGCGGATTGGTGCCGGATGAAAATCCGGAACGGATGGCGCGGTTGTATGAATTGACCGGATTGGAGGCGTTTAAGGAACGGGCGGCGGGGCGGCTGTCGGGGGGGATGCGGCAAAAACTGGCGATGGCCTGTGCGGTGGTGGCGGCACCCGATTTGATGCTGTTGGATGAACCTTCGGTGGGGGTGGATCCAGTGTCGCGGCAGGAAATATGGCAACTGGCCCGCGAATTGGCCGGCGCAAACAGCACGATTGTCTGGACCACCAGCATTTTGGAAGATGCCGCGCAATGTGATGAAATTTTGGTGATGCATGATGGGATCGTGCGCTATTCTGGTTCACCCGATGGATTGGCGCGATTGGCTGATGGGCTGACGCAATTTTGGCCGGTGCCAGAGAGGTCACGGCGGGAATCTTTGCAACAGGCTATGACCCGGCCTGCGGTGATACATGCGGGGATTGAGGGTGGCGGGGTGCGTTTGGTGCTACGCGACTCCGGTCTGGCGCAAGTTGAAGGATGGATGCCCACACCGGCCCGGGCCGAGGATGGTTTTGCAGTCTTGCTGGATGACGGCCAGCCTTTGGAAGAGAGCCATATTGCGGCAGCCTTTCCGGATCGTAGCGGGGAACGCGAGAGCGGCGCGGCGATTGCGGCGATTGGATTGACCAAGCGATATGGCGATTTTACCGCCGCTCGCGATATAAGTTTTGTGGTGCGCCCGGGTGAGATTTTTGGGCTTTTGGGGCCAAATGGCGCGGGCAAATCGACGACCTTTCGGATGTTATGTGGCCTTGTAACCCCGACATCGGGGCGGGGGACGGTGGCGGGGCGCGATTTGCGCAGTGCCAAGGCCGAAGCACGGCAAGCGATGGGCTATATGCCGCAGAAATTTGCGTTGTATGGCGATTTGAGCGTGGCCGATAATTTGCGTTTTGTTGCTGGGGCTTATGGATTAGCGCGAAATGAGGGCAAGGCGGCGATTGAACGGGCATTGGCGGCGCTGGGGTTGGAAAAATTTTGGCTGGCCAATGCCGGAATGCTGCCGTTGGGGATCAAACAAAGGCTGGCACTGGCGGCGGCGGTGCTGCATGCGCCGCCGGTGTTATTTTTGGATGAGCCAACTTCTGGGGTTGACCCGCTGGTGCGGCGCGAATTTTGGCACCATATTAATGCGATTGCCGCGCGCGGAACGGCGGTTTTGGTGACGACGCATTTTATGGACGAGGCAGAAAATTGCGATCGGTTGCTGTTGATAAATCAGGCCGAGGTCATTGCCCAAGGCACACCGGATGAATTGAAACGGGCGGTGCCGGGCCAGCTGCCCCATCACACATTGGAACAGGCGTTCATTGCCCTGATCGAAGCAGAACGCCAAGATACGGTTTTGGGGGCGATTGCGTGATGGCGCGGATGTTCCGGAATTTATATCAGTTGCTGGCTATTTGGTTCAACCGTTCTGGCCCTGCGGCGGCTGTGCGGCACAAGGAATGGCGGCAAATTCGCCGCGATCCTTCGACGTTGGGGCTGGTGGTGGTGCTGCCCTTGACGCTGACATTTCTGTTTGGCAGCGCGGTTTCTTTGGATGCCTATGGCACGCCATTGGGGTTGGTTGATCTGGATAATAGCGCGGCATCGCGGGAATTGGCGGCGGCTTTTGCCCATAATGCCCATTTTTCGCTGCATGAGGATCGGGCGTTGACGCGGTTAGAAAACCAGTTGACCCGTGGTGACATACGCGGCTTGATTATCATTCCCGATGGATTTGGCCAAGGATTGATCAAGAACCATGTGATGAATTTGCAGATGATTACCGATGGGTCACAGCCGAATACGGCGGCAATTCTGTCGGGGCAAAGCAACGGCGTGGTGCAGGCTTGGGCGATGGGGCGGATGCAGGAACGCGGTGGGATGGCCGCGCCTGGTTTGACCTTGATTCCCAGATTTAATTTTAACCCGGGTTTGGAAAGCCGATTTATGCTGGTGCCCGGTGCTATTGCGATTGTGATGGCGATGATCGGTTGTATGTTGACCGCTTTGGTGATGGCCCGCGAATATGAACGTGGGACGATGGAAGGGATGTTGGCCACACCGATTTCGGTGACGTCCTTGGTGTTTAACAAATTATTGCCTTATTTTATCATGGGCTTGGTATCGACGGCCCTATGCGTTGCGATGGCGATTTTCGTCTATGGCTTGCCGTTGCGAGGATCATTTTTGGCGTTGGTAATGATTTCCGCCGGTTTTTTGACGGCGGTGTTGGGGCAGGGGTTATGGATTTCCGCCGCGACGAAAAACCAATTCGCCTCGACCCAATTTGCTTTGTTGACGGCGTTTTTGCCCTCATTCCTGCTGTCGGGGTTTTTGTTTGAGATTGATTCTATGCCACAGCCTATCCAATATCTGACCTATTTGGTGCCAGCGCGCTATTTGGTGCCGCCTTTGCAAAGCCTGTTTTTGGTCGGCAATGTGTGGTCAGTTCTGTTGCCCAATATGTTGATATTGCTGGCCTATGGCGCGTTTTTCTTTTGGCGTGTCACCAAATCTATCACGCGGACAATCGCCTGATGCTGCGGCTGTCGCGGATATGGGCCATGGCGGTCAAAGAGCTGAAGGTGGTGCTGTTGGATAAGCGTGCGCGAGTTACCTTGCTGGCGGCACCGATTTTTCAATTGGGGCTATTTGGTATGGCCTCGACGTTGGAAGTGAGTAATATCGACATTGGCATTGTCAATCGGGACAATGGTGTGGCCGCCGAGCAGCTGTTGGCCGCATTGGATGGCAGCCACAATATTCGATCTATCCGCTATTTTGCTGATAATAAAGCTATGAATCAAGCGATTGATGCGCGGCAGATTATTGCCGGTTTGGTGGTGCCGCCCGATTTATCGGCCAAAATTGCGCGGGGAGATCGCGGCGAGATCGGGCTGGTGCTGGATGGGCGGCGGATCAATTCGGCGCAGATTGTCGCGTCTTATCTGATGCGGATTGCCGGTGATGTCGGCGCGCGTGTGCAGGCGAATTGGCCCGCGCATCAGGCCCAGATGCCGCAATTAGAGGTGCGGCATTGGTTTAACCCGAATCTGATTTATCGCTGGTTTTCGCTGCCGGGATTGGTGGCATTGGTGGTGGCGACGGTGGTCAATTCGGTCGCGGTGCAAGCCATTGCCCGCGAACGCGAGCTGGGGACATTTGATGAGCTGATGGTCTTGCCGCTGAGTTCGGCCGAGGTGTTGATTGGCAAGATGATTCCGGCATTTTTGGTCGGGGTGTTTAATGCCAGCCTCTATGCTGCGTTGATTCCGTTGATTTATGGGGTGCCATTTCATGGATCATGGCTATTGTTGTTGGCGGCGATTGTCAGTTTTTCGCTGGTGATAACCGGGATGGGCTTGTCAATTTCGGCGGTGACACAGAACCAGCAACAAGCGTTTTTGGGTGGGTTTTTGATGATTGTGCCGGTGATTTTACTGTCGGGATATGCCAGTCCGGTGGATAATATGGCACCATGGTTGCGGTATTTTGCATCAATTAACCCATTGTATCACATGCTTATTATCTGTCAGGGGATATTTTTGAAAGATATGTCTGTGGCAGTTGTCATGGCGCATATTTGGCCGATGTTATTGGTTGCCTTTGGCTGTTTGATTCTGGCTGGAAAATTATTTCGCACCCATGCCGAGTGACCCAAAACGGGATTTGCTACAACCTATTTGCCACAGCATTTGCAAAATTAACACTTGCGGATAGCGCGGTAAGCAGTTTAGATTCCATGATATTCGCTGTGACGGGCTGCGGGGGCGTCTGCGTTCATCGGCGAATGAGGATTTTTTATGGATCGCATTGTAAACGATCTGATTGGTGAAGCGCGGGAGGAAATTTTCGGTGATGCACCGGCAATTCCCCTCAACGATGATGAGGAAAGGCTGACAGATCATGCGGCAAGGCGGATGGCTTTGCCCGAACGGCTGTTCCATTTGAATGAGTTGGATGTGTGGGATGATCCGGCCAATCGTGCGCTGTGGACCTTTATGCGGCCCACTGGTCGGCCCAGTTTTACCCCAACAATGCTGGCTGATTTTGCCCTGTGGCAGCAGTTGATAGCGTCGCATTTCGGTGCGGGTAAACTGCCATTGGATTATTTGGTGCTGGGCAGCCGTTCGCCGGGGGTGTTTTGTTTTGGCGGAGATTTAGAGCTTTTTCAATCGCTTATCCGGGCGGGTGATCGTGAAGGTCTGGCCAATTATGGCTATCGTTGTGTGGAAATTCTGCATCGCAATATGCTGGCGCTGAATCAGCCGATGTTGACCATTGGTTTGGTGCAGGGACAGGCTTTGGGCGGCGGGTTTGAGGCTTTGTTGTCGTTTGATGTGTTGATTGCCGAGCGCGGCGCGACATTTGGTTTGCCGGAAGTGGCCTTTGGTCTGTTTCCGGGGATGGGCGCGCATGCATTTTTGTCACGGAAATTGGGCACGGCTTTGGCGGATCGGATGATCCTGTCCAACATCACTTACAGCGCCGAAGATATGTATGACATGGGCATTGTCACCGAGCTGGCCGAGGAGGGCGAGGGGGTTGCAGCGGTGCGCAAATTTATCACGAAATCACACCGCCGCCACTCGGGACTGGTCCATGCGCGCAAGGCGATGCGGCGGGCGGCACCGATTGAATTGACTGAGCTGCGGGATATTGTCGATTTGTGGGCCGATGCCGCGCTGTGTTTAAGCGAGAGTGATTTGAAATTGATGCGGCGGTTGGCGGGGGCGCAGGCGAAAATTAAGGTGGCTGCGTGACTATTTGGATTGGTTATTCGCGGGGCCGACGGACGATGCTACAACGCTGAATTTGGAACACCCCCTCCCAGCCTTCCCCTCAAGCGCAGGGCTGTAGCATATGGCTTTAAGCAAGGGGTTCACGCAGAGACGCGGAGGAAGAAGAAGGCGCAGAGGGGGGTTTGGCCGGATGAAATCCAATATATTATTCCATCTTCGATGCGGGAGATAATTTTCTCAACATTTCACAACCCTCTGCGTCTTCCCTTCTTCTCTGCGCCTCTGCGTGAACCCCTTCTTCCTTTCATATCGGCAATACGCGATTGGCTGCCCTCAAGGGGGGAGGAGCCATACGGGTGTCTGCTGCGTAACGCTTAGAGCATCGTGCTGAAAAGCATGTCCTGAGCCTGTCGAAGGGTGGGAACCGGTTTTCAGCTTAAAACGATGCGAGAACAAAGACATAGAGCGGGCACTTTGATTCATATTTAACGCTGCCCGCTTTAGAGCGCGTCTACCAGCACCAGTTCGGCATCGTCCAAAGCCTCGACTTGCAGCATTTCCTCACCAGTGATGGCTATTCCATCTCTCGATTGGGCTTCAGCGCCATTCACGCGGATGCGGCCAGTGGCGGATACCAGATATTGATGGCGCGTCGGATTGAGCGGCAAAGTTAGGCTTTGGCCAGCAGGAAGTGTGGCGGCCAGCACGCGGGCATCAGCGCGCAAGGGGAGGGCTTGGTCATCGGGATCGCCGCTGGCGACGACCACCCAGCTGCCCGCACCGTTGCCGCGCGGAAATTCACGTTGATCCCAACTGGGCGGGGCGCCTTTGCTGTCGGGTTGAACCCAGATTTGGAACAGGGTGGTCGCTTCATTTTCGCGGTTATATTCGCCATGGACGATGCCGCTGCCGGCGCTCATAACCTGCACATCGCCGGCGGCGGTGCGGCCTTTGTTGCCCAGAGAATCTTCGTGGCTGATCGCGCCGCTACGGATAAAAGTGATGATTTCCATATCATTGTGCGGATGGGGCGAAAATCCGGTATGGGCAGCGATGGTGTCATCATTCCACACGCGAATGTTCCCCCAGCCCATGCGGGCGCGGTCAAGATAGCCACCAAAGCTAAAATGATGATGGGCGTCGAGCCAGCCGTGATCGGCGTGACCTAAAGCGGCGAAGGGTCGGATTTCGATCATGATATTGTCCACATCAGCGGGGTGTTAACGCTGGGATGGAGCATAGGTGGGGATGGTTATGCGGGGTTCAAGGGGCGGGGGGTGTGTCGGATTTGATATAGCGGCGTTCCCCGCTTTTGGCGTTAAACCACACCCGCACCCATTGGCTGCTTTCATCATCGTGGAAGATTTCATTGGTTTTTTGCCAATCGGGGTTTTGGGTGATGAGGCCATTGGAAAACCAATGATAGCGGCTTTCGAAAAATGTGGTGAGCAGGAGAAGGGCACCCAAGATTATGAGTCCGAAGCCCGCACCATTGTAGAGGGTTATCCCTCCACCCAGTAGCGACATCGCCCCTAGGATATAGATAAATATGCGTCCTTTAACGCTCATACAGGGCGGATCCGCACCGCTGTGCCATAGGCGACGACCTCGCTCATGGTTTGGCCCATTTCGCCCGAATCAAAACGCATCATAACCACTGCATCGGCCCCCATAGCGGAGGCATTGGCGACCAGGCGATCAATCGCATGGCGGCGGGTGTCTTCGACCAGCGCGGAAAATTCTTTGATTTCACCGCCGAATATGGTGCGTAAACCCGCGATGACATTGCCGCCAATCCCTCGGCTGCGGACGACAACGCCAAACACTTGGCCTAAGGTTTCGATGGTGACATGTCCGGCGATATTTTCGGTGGTGGCGATAATCATGGATGTGGCCCCTATGTTGTGTGGCACAGGGCTAACATGATAATCGCCGCATGGCCATCCGTCAAAAAGCCTTGCGCAGGCCCAGCATCACCCCGCGTCTGGGGCCATATTGCGGCTGGCCTTTGCCGACGCTGGTGCCGTCATGCAGCAGATAGATGCTGTCAAACAGATTGGTGATGTCGAGGCGGATGGTCAGGGCGTGTTCCGTGTCATGGCCCAATACTTGCGCCACGCCAAAATTGACCTGAGCATAGGGTTGCTGGCTGCCGCCATTGGGGATGATGCCCGCTGGGTCAGCGGCGCGAAGGCCGCTGCCAGTGATGAAATCCAGACTGGGGCGGAGTTCGCCAAGCGCAT
>JBEAOQ010000178.1:0-8425 GCA_041164845.1 Pseudomonadota bacterium
CAGGTGATTGCGCTGATCTGCCCATATCCGCAGACGACGCCAAAGCGGCGCAAGCCATTGCCGCTAATTTGGCAGTAATTACCGAAAAAGTCGCCCAAGCAAGCGGGGCAGAATTTTTGCCTATCAGCCGCCTGTCACGCCGCCATAATGCCTGTGCGGCGGATCCTTGGGCAAATGGATTTAAACCCGAAGTCGCCAATTATGCCGCCGCCCATCCCAATTTGGCGGGGATGAGCGCGATTGCCGAATTGTTGGATAAGCGTCTGGGCACGCGCCGGTAATTCAAATTGGGTCAGCTTGGCAATGGGGAATGCATATGGACAAACGCCTGCAAACACTACTGGATAAAGACGCCATCCGCGAGCTGGTGCTGCTCTATTCGCGGGCCATTGACCGCAAGGATGTGGCTCTATTGCGCGATCTGTATACCCCCGACGCAACCGATGACCACGGCACCAGCTTTACCGGCCCCGCTGATACCTATTGCGATTTTATCGCCCAATCTCTGCCCCATATGCCCTATAGCGGGCACCATGTCTGCAACCATCTAATCGCGGTGGATGGCGATGTGGCCAGCGGCGAGGTTTATGCGCTGGCGATCCATTACATTCCCGATCGGGCGAACCCCGGCCAAAATCCGCCAGCCATGATCGAAGACTTTATGTGCGTGCGCTATTTGGACAATTACCGGCGCGAGGCTGACGGCAAATGGCGCTTTGCCAAGCGGGTCGTCACCTATGATCTGCATCTGACGCGGGTCTTTACCGGCGATGGCCTGCTGGGCAGCAGCGCGGTCGATCCCAGCTATGGGGTATGCAGCCAGCACCTGTTTCAACCTGGGGCAAGAGTGTAAAATAATTCAAATCACCGCTTGCTAATGCGATTGATTCGCAATAGAGCCTCCTTATTGAGATTCAATATCAATAAGGAATTGCCGTGATTCGTTCAATATACGCCCTACGCTCCGTTCTTCTTGCCGGAGCAGTCCTGTCATGCACAAATCCTGTTTATGCCAAATCCGGCGCCGTCATCACCGCTGATGCATCAACCGCCGAATTTGCCGAAGCCCCCACCATCATTGTCACCGCCACCCCAAAATCCTATGATGCCGATGTCACCAGCACCGCCACCAAAACCAAAACCCCGCTGATTGATGTCCCGCAATCTGTCACCACTGTCACCCGCCAACAGCTTGATGACCAAGCAATTGGCCAACTCAATGATGCTTTGCGCTATGTCCCCGGGGTGGTGCTTAATCGCGGCGAAGGCCACCGCGATCAAGTGGCTTTGCGCGGTCAATCGACCACCGCCGACTTCTTCCTTGATGGCTTGCGCGATGATGCGCAATATTACCGCTCCCTGTATAATGTCGAACGGGTCGAGGTGTTAAAAGGCCCCAATGCCATGGTCTTTGGACGCGGCGGCGGCGGCGGGATTATCAACCGGGTTTCAAAAACCGCCACGCTTGGCAAATCACTGGGGGCCATTTCGGCTGGCGCGGGCACCTTCGGCGAATATGCGCTGGCCGCCGACGTGAACCAAGCCCTGTCCGCCAATGCCGCTTTGCGCGTGAACGGCACATATGAGAGTTTCAACAACCACCGCGACGCCTATAATGGGCATTTTACCGGCATTGCCCCGACCCTTGCCCTAAAACTTGGCGCGGCCACCAACCTCACCGTGGCCTATGAATATGCCGGTGATCGCCGCGTTACCGATCGCGGGGTGCCGTCGCTGGGCGGCGCACCCATCCTCGGCTATGACACAGTGTTTTTCGGCGATACCACCCTCAACCGCAACAGCCTGACCGCGCATATCGGCCGTGCCCGCTTGGATCACCAATTCACCGATAATCTCTCCGCCAATTTCAGCGGTGAATATACCCATTATAACAAATATTACGGCAATGTTGTGCCCGGTGTCGCCACCGCCAGCACGGTTTCACTGTCCGGCTATAACAGCAGCACCGTCCGCGACAATTGGATCGCCCAAGGCAATCTGATCTGGACTCCCCATACCGGCAGCGTCAAACATACGCTGCTGCTGGGGTTTGAAGTGACCAATCAAGACACCGACGCCACCCGCCAAGAGGTGCAATTCGCCAAGACCGGCGGCGGATTTACCAGCAGCGTGATCGTGCCCTTGGCCCAGAAAATTACCTTCCCTGCCGCCTCATTCACCGCGATCAGCCGCTCCAGCCTCTCGCATATCAAAGCGGCATCGGCCTATATTCAGGATCAGATCGAGCTGGGGCGTTATGTGCAAATTATCGCCGGTCTGCGTTATGATGATTTCCGGATGAATTCATTGAACCGCATCAATAATTTCACCGCCACCCGCAGCGACGGCACATGGTCGCCGCGTGTTGGGCTGATTTTGAAACCTCAGCCCAATATGTCAATCTACGCCAGCTATGCCAAAAGTTTTCTGCCGCAATCGGGCGATCAATTCACCGTTTTGGATGCCAGTACCGCCAGTCTGGCCCCCGAACAATTTCGCAATCTGGAAACCGGCGTCAAATGGGACATCCACCGCGATTTGTCGTTCACCGCCGCTGTTTTTCAGCTGGACCGCAACAACACCCGTGCCAATGATCCGCTGACCGGCAATGTGGTGATAACCGGTTCCAGCCGCACCAAGGGTTTTGAGGCTGCACTGACCGGCAAAATTGCCCCGCATCTTCAGGCCACATTGGGCTATGCCCTGCAAGACGGCGAAATTCGCAGCACCACCACCGCCGCTCCGGCAGGCCGCAAATTGCCACAAGTGCCCCGCCATCAAATTACCGCATGGGCGAAGTATGATGTCACGGCGCAATTTGGCTTTGGCTTGGGGCTGGTGCATCAATCCAGCCAGTTCGCCACCATCAGTAATTCCGTGGTATTACCGTCATTTACCCGCTTGGATGCGGCCATTTATGCCCATCTGAACAAGGCTGTGACCCTGCAATTGAATGTCGAAAACCTGACCAATACCGGTTATTATCCCAGCGCCGGTTCCGACACAAATATAATGACGGGCGAACCGATACATGCCAAATTGACGGCGCGTATCAAGTTTTAGGGTGAAGTTTTAGGGCGCAAATTCCGTCCAATACCACATCCGTCATTCCAGATCACGTCTGGAATGACGGCATAGGCTGGTCAAAGCCGATCCCTCTTATAATAAACCACAAAATCAGAGGACAGCCCCATGACCACCCCCCGCACAAGCTATCGCGTTGCCCAATGGGCCACCGGCAATATCGGATCGCGGGCCATGCGCCGCGTGATCGAACATCCCGATATGCAATTGGTCGGCTGTTACGTCCACAGCATCAATAAGGCCGGACGCGATGCCGGCGAACTTTGCGGCATCGCGCCAATGGGGGTCAAAGCCACCAACGCCATTGCCGACATCATCGCGTTGCGGCCCGATTGTGTGCTCTATATGCCGCATGTGCTGTCCTATGACGATCTTTGCGCCCTGCTCGAATCGGGGGCAAATGTCGTCTCTACCCGCATGGAATTGCACAATCCGGCGGCGATGGAACCGGCAATACGGGCGCGGATCGAGGCCGCCTGTGCCGCTGGCAACAGCTCGCTGCACGCCACCGGATCAAGCCCGGGGTTTATTTCCGAAGCCATGCCGATTGTGCTGGCCTCGATCCAGCGGCGCTTGGATTGCCTGACGATTTCCGAATTTGCCGATTGTTCATCACGCAATTCACCCGAAATGCTGTTTGAAATGATGGGCTTTGGCGCTGCGCCCGATCCGGCGGCGTGTGACGGCGGGCTGCATCATCTGCAAAGCAGTTTCGG
Organism: Pseudomonadota bacterium; assembly: GCA_041164845.1. Classification (GTDB taxonomy): domain Bacteria; phylum Pseudomonadota; class Alphaproteobacteria; order Sphingomonadales; family Sphingomonadaceae; genus Novosphingobium. Next base: position 3,801 of record JBEAOQ010000178.1, read on the forward strand.
CCCCAGCCTGTCGCTGATCGCCGATGCATTGGGCCTGCCGATTGATGGGTTCGCCACCAAAGGCGCGCTGGGTGTGGCCCGCAATGACGTGCATATTGCAGCCGGTATCGTGCCCAAAGGCACGGTGGCGGCCACGCGGATGCAGCTGATGGCGATGCGCAATGGTCAGGTGCAGTTCAAATTTGTCGCCAATTGGTATGTCTCGGATGATGTCGAAACCAGCGACGGCGAAGATTGGGATTTCCGCACATCGGGCTGGCGGGTGCAGGTCGATGGCGATTGCCCGATGGACATCGGCATTAGTTTTCCGGTGTCCGAAGCCGACTATCCCGAAATGACCCCGGGGCTAACCGCGCATCGTCCGGTCAACGCGATTCCCTATGTGTGCGACGCGCCAGCGGGGATTCAGACCACGGTGAGCCTGCCGCAAATTATTGCAAGGTTGGGGTGATAGCGATTCCATTTCACACCAACGGGCCTTCGCCCGTTGGTGAATGTGACCTCACGCCGCCAAAACCGTCGGATTCCGATACCGCTCATGCAGAAAATGAATCACATCATGGCGGGCAGCGGCATATTCGGCTTTGTCAATCACCTCCAGCCGCGCCCGTGGGCGTGCCAGTTCGACGCAGCGATCTTGGCCAATCCGTGCTGCGGGGCCATTGGTCATCATCACCACGCGGTCGGCCAGCAACACCGCCTCATCGACATCGTGGGTAATCATCATCACCGTGTTGTTAAGGCTGGATTGAATCTCCATCACCACATCTTGCAACGCGGCACGGGTCAAAGCATCCAGCGCGCCAAAGGGTTCATCCATCAGCAAAACCCGGGGATTCATCGCAATGGCGCGGGCAATCCCCACCCGCTGCTTCATCCCGCCCGACAGCTCACCCGGGCGTTTGCCAGCGGCATGACCCATCTGCACCAGCTCCAAATTATGCATCACCCAGTCCAGCTTTTCGGCCTTGCTCATACCCTTGGCGGTTTTGTTCACCGCCAACATGACATTTTCCGCCACGCTTAACCACGGCAATAAGGAATGATCCTGAAACACCACGGCGCGGTCTGGCCCGGGCCGATCAACCACCCCGCCGTCCAGAAAAATCACCCCGCTTACCGGCTTTACCAGTCCCGCCACGGCATTTAACAAAGTCGATTTCCCGCAACCCGAATGGCCGATCAGCGCGACGAATTGCCCTTTTTCAATCGACAAATCCACACTGTCCAGCGCGCAAAATGTGCCGCCCTTGGTGGGAAATTCCACGGTAATGGCTTCCAAAGCCAAATAGCTACGCTGTTTCATCTCACGAACTCCCTAAATTACACGCGGCCAATGATCCGGCCAGCAAAGGCCACGATCCGGTCCAAAATAAACCCAACCACGCCAATCCAAATCAGCGCAACAATCGTGTCGGACAGCAGCGACGAATTATACGAATCCCAGATAAAGAACCCGACCCCCGTTCCGCCTTGCACCATTTCGGCGGCGACAATCGCCAACCAGCTCATCCCCACGCCAATCCGCAGGCCGGTAAACATATGCGGCACAGTGGCGGGCAAGACGATGCGAAAGAAATACTCCGCCGGATTCAGCGCCAAAACCTTGGCGACATTGCTGTAGGCTAACGGCAAGCTCTGCATCCCCGCCGCCGTATTCAAAATGATCGGCCAGATCGCGGTGATAAAAATCAGAAAGATCGTCGATGGCTGCACCTGTTGAAACAGCGCCAGACTAATCGGCAACCACGCCAGCGGCGGCACCGTCCGCAACACCTGAATCAGCGGATCCAGCGCCCGATAGGCCTGGGCATTGGTGCCAATCAGCATCCCAACCGCAATGCCGACAATCGCCGCCAGCGAATAGCCAAACAACACGCGGCTTAGGCTTTTCAACACATGGCCGGCAATGCCGACATCGCCCTGACCATCAATATGCAATCCCGAAAAATCGACGCTAACTCCCTTAAACGGATGGATAATCACCTCGTGGCTGTCGGTCCATACTTTCAACGGGCTGGGCAGCGACGACGCCGGATCATTACACAAAAATTGCCAGACCAGCAAAATCGCCATCAGCATGATGGTGGTCGGCAACACCGCCGCCACCACTTTCTGCACAACGACGACCGCCGGATGGGTCAATTTTGGCACCGGCGGGAATTTGCGCCGCGCAATGGCGGTATCAGGATAAGGCACAATCACACCTTTGCTTTTCGCCCCAGCCCCCGTCGCCAATTTGGCGACGGGAGTTTCAGACATATTTTCAACCATTTGGTTTGAACTCGCAGACATTTTCACAACCTCCAGATCAAACCTTCTTGATCGCCAAGCTCTTCAGATAGGCCGCCGGATTGCCCGGATCGAACACCTTGCCATCGAAAAAGCGTTCAACCCCACGGCTGTCACCAGCAGGGCCAGAAACCCCAATTTTCGCAGCGGCAGCGCGCCAGATGTCGCTGCGGTTGACCTTGGCAATGGCCGCGCCTTTGTTCAACGACATCGGCAGCTTGCCCCAGCGTTGCTCCTCGGTCAGAAACCACATGTCATGGCTTTTGTAGGGGAACGACGCATGACCAGCGAAGAACTTCATCTTAAACGGCGCATTGGCAATTTTGCGGCCATCGCCCATGGTGAAATTGCCCTGCAAACGGTCGGCAATATCGCCCACCGGCACTTTCAAATAATCACGGCCCGAAATCATCATGGCAAGACGTGAAATATTCGCCGGATTATCCGCCCATTTCTGTGCTTCGATAATCGCTGCGGTAATCGCGATTGCCGCATTGGGATTTGCCGCCACCCAATCCGACCGCATCGAAAATGCTTTTTCCGGATGGTTCATCCACAATTGCCCTGTAGAAACAGCGGTATAGCCCAGTTGCTGCGACACCAGTTGATCGTTCCACGGTTCGCCCACGCAAAAGGCATCCATCGTGCCGGCCTTCATATTGGCGACCATCTGCGGCGGCGGAATGGTGATCAAATCAACATCGACATCGGGGTTAATTCCGCCCGCTGCCAGCCAATAACGGATCCACAGATCATGGGTGCCGCCGGGAAAAGTCATCGCCATGGTAATTTTCTTACCCGCCGCCTTGCGCGTGGCGATCACACCCTTCATTTTTTCGGCGTGAATATCGGCCTTGGCCGTCAGATATTCCTTATCCACCGAAATACCCTGCCCATTGACATTCAACCGGGCAAGGATGCTCATCGCGGTCTGCTTGGCATTGACCCCCAATGTCAGCATATAAGCCATCGGGGTGAGCAGATGCGCGCCATCAATCCCGCCGCCACCGCTGCCCAACACCAGATTATCGCGGGTCGCGCCCCAGCTAGCTTGTTTGGCAACAATCACATCGGGCATACCATGTTTGGCAAACAGACCCAATTCCTTGGCGACAATCAGCGGCGCCGCGTCGGTCAGCGCGATAAAGCCCAATTTTGCCCCTTTTACTTCGGGCGGGCCAGCAGCGGCAAAGGCCGATCCGGGGAACAATTGTTGCGTTGCAGCAGCAACCGCTGCCGCGCCGCTGGCTTTCAGCAGATTGCGGCGATTCAAACCCTGTATAATTTTATCCGTAGCCATAATATGACACCCCTTGTGATCGCAAATTAAAATATCGCCGATTTCGGTGTCCTCATTCCCAGTATATTTATCCGTTAGCCCTTATTTTCAAACACAAAAAAACCGCCACGAAACAACCCATATTTGGGATTTTCGGGCGGCACCTTTGCCGTAAATTATATTCAATCGCAAAACAGGCGCCATCAATGACAGGCCGCTTATCAAAGCATCATCGCTTCGAGTAGGGTTAAGCTGTCATTGATTCGCTTTTCATGCAAGCATTATTTTGCACTGCACCATTTTTCTTTCAATCTGCGATCACAGCAATCGCCAGATAGACCAGCACCGGCGAGCCAACCCCCAATAAGGTGGCAGCCACCCAAGCGATCCGCACCAGCGTGACATCCCATCCGGCATAATCGGCGATGCCCGCGCTGACCCCAAAAATCTTGCCCCGCGCTTTGTTCAAGGCAAAACCGCCACGTGGCCGGATCGGGCCATTGTCTGAAAAGCTCATGCCAATTCTCCTGAAGCAATGTGATCACCAGCAGCCAAAACCTGGCCCATTTGTGGCATGGTAACAGTTGCGGCAATCAATGCCAGCGACAAAATGGCAGCACTGAGAGCAGCGGCGATCCGGCTGGATACGGTCGTAAGCGCGTTCATAATTTTTCCCCTTAATCATTGGCGAAGAGCTTTCCGCCAGATGAACAGAGCTTTGCATAGGCCGTGCCAATTTGAAAAAATGACCCAATTCTGCGCAAAATTCAGCTGTTGCGGCTTAAAAACCATGTCCATCCAGTTTATTATTGCCAAAATATGGGAAAAATTGCCGATAAATAGCAAAAAATTTCAACCCTGAGATGCTCCACCCCAATATATGGGAAATTGCGTAAGAAGTGTAGAAAAGGATTTCGCGCAGAGGCGCAGAGACGCCGAGAGGTGGTGCCAAGCCAGAGGCTAATTGATCAGCGCCAAGTTATTTTTGAGGTTACAGCATAACTTCCCCCTCAAAACCCCTTCTCTGCGGCTCTGCGCCTCTGCGCGAACCCTT
>JBEAOQ010000179.1:0-3743 GCA_041164845.1 Pseudomonadota bacterium
CATTATCACCGCAAATGACATAGAGTCGCCAGTCATCTCCGATTGGTGCCCTTGCCATAAAAGGTGGCCGCAGCACGACCTGACTATATTCGACCCCGTCCATCCGAATCGGTGGCTCAAAATGATCGTTCGTGGCCGGACGGATGAATTCGGACATCATATTCCCTCTTCCTGCTCATCTTTATCGGCGATTTGGGTTGCCGAAGCAATCATTTCCGCAGTTCTTGCAATCAGTTTGATCTCTTGCGAATGAACAGCGTTATCTATATAAGGTATCCGAACATTAGGCTTTTGGGAAGAATAAATATGAATGTCGCGTTAAGCCCCGATGATAGCGCCTTTGCGGAGACGGTGCGCGATTTCGTTCGTAGCAATCTTGATCCGGCGACACGCGGTAAGGTTTTGCTGTTTCAGCTTCCCGACCGACAAGAGCGCGCTGTTTGGCAGCGCAAGCTCGTTGCTCGTGGCTGGGGTGCGCCAACTTGGCCAACCGAATATGGCGGGCCAGGGTGGAGTGTCACCCAGCGTTATCTGTTCGATGAAATTCTGGGCGAAGAGGGAGCGCCGACGCCGCCGGTGTTTGGCATGGGAATGCTCGCGCCCGTAATTATGCGCTTTGGCACACCGACGCAAAAGGCGCATTACCTGCCGCGTATCCTGAATGTTGAAGATTGGTGGTGTCAGGGCTTTTCTGAACCTAATGCCGGATCCGATCTGGCAAGCTTGAAGACTCGTGCAGTTCTAGACGACGACGAATGGGTCATCAATGGCCAAAAGATATGGACGACACTGGCGCATCAGGCCGATTGGATGTTCTGTTTGGTGCGCACCAGCCATGAAGAAAAGAAGCAGGAAGGTATCTCGCTGCTGCTGGTGCCGATGAACACGCCCGGTATCACGGTGAAGCCGATTATTACGATTGATGGCGAGCACGAGGTCAACGAGGTCTTCCTCGACGATGTGCGGGTGCCGGCGGAAAATATCATTGGTGAGCCGGGGCGCGGATGGACCTATGCCAAATATCTGCTGTCGCAAGAGCGCACCGGAATCGCAAGGGTGAGCCAATCAACGCGTGAGATTGGGCGGTTGAAGGAACTGGCGAAAAGCCGGGTGGTCGGCAGTGGCACGCTCTACGATCACCCGCTGTTTCGGGCGCGTATTGTGCGGCTAGAGATTGCGCTCAAGGCACTTGATATCACCGCATCGCGGATGATCAGCGCGCTGAGCACCGGATCGGCGCGTGGCCATGAGGCAAGTTTGCTCAAGATCAAGGGTTCAGAGCTGCAACAGGACATATCTGAGGCGCTGATGGATGCAGCGGGCGATTCTGCGTGGCGCGGTCTCGATCATCACGCCGAGGTGGAGTTCGCTACGGCTATGAATTGGGGGGCGCATCCCGAGCATCTCGCATCCGCCTATTTTAACCAGCGCAAGGTGACGATCTATGGCGGATCGAACGAAATCCAGCGCAATATCCTTGCTAAGACGATGATCGGATTCTAACGATGACAATCACATTTACCCGCACCGAAACCCAGACAGCGATCAGTGACATGATCACCGGCGTGCTTGCCAGCACTTATGATTTCAAGGCCCGGCATGACGCGATTGCTGTCGGAGGACATTCTCCGGCCATTTGGGCGACACTTGCCGAGCAGGGGGTGCTGGGGATCGAGGTCAGTGAGGCAGTTGGAGGAATAGGCGGCACTTTCGCTGATACGGCTGTGGTTCTTGAAGCATTGGGTGCGGCGCTGGTTGTTGAGCCTTTCGTGCCAACTGCTGTGCTTGGCGTGGGGCTGCTGAATGAACTTGGCGCACCGGAAATGGCAGCTCCGCTGCTTGAACAGATCGTTGCAGGCACTTTGAAGCTGGCGCTGGCCCATGACGAAGCCAGCGGCGCAAAACACCTTACCAGTGTCAAGCGTGAGGGGGAGGGCTGGCGGCTGAACGGTGCCAAGACCCGCGTGGTTGGTGGCGATGTCGCCGATCTATTGCTGGTATCGGCGCTCACCGATCAAGGTGTTTCTATGTTCATGGTGCCAGCCGAGACCGCTGGACTATCGCGTAGAGCCTATCGGATGTATGATGAGCATGGCGCGGCGGATATAGCTATGGATGTATTCCTGCCGGCTGACGCGCTGCTGGGGGAACTGGGTGCGGCATCCCCAGCGATCGAGCTGGCGCTTGATCGCGGCGCAGCGGCTGCTATACATCAAGCGATTGGCGCGATGGAACGGCTGTGCAGCATGACCCCAGATTATCTCAAGGCGCGAGTCCAGTTTGGCAAGCCATTGGCTAGCTTTCAGGTGCTACAACACCGTATGGTGGATATGGCCATGGCGCTGGAACAGGCGCGCTCGATGGCGATGCTTGCCACAGCTGCGCTTGATGAAGCCGATCCAGTGATCCGCGCATGTGACATCTCGGCCGCCAAGATTTACACCGGCGATGCAGCGCGGTTGGTTGGGCAAACCGCTGTGCAACTGCACGGCGGCATAGCGCTGACTGACGAATATCCGGCGGGTCATTATTTCAAGCGCCTGACGATGCTTGCACGGCAGTTCGGTGACGAATTACACCATCTTGATCGTTATATGGAGCTGGCAGCATGATATTGCACAGCTTCTTCCGTAGCTCGGCGGCTTGGCGGGTGCGTATTGCGCTAGCTCTGAAGGGTGTTGATGCGACGATCATACCCTGCAATTTTCGCCATAATGCGCAACGCAGTCGCGATTATTTGTCGCTCAACCCACAAGGGCTGGTGCCCACGCTGGTGATTGATGGCGCGCCGCTCACCCAGTCGCTGGCGATCATTGAGTATCTCGACGAAACGCGGCCAGAACCGCATTTGCTGCCGCTTGACCCCTTAAATCGCGCCCGGGTTCGTGCGATGGCGCAGGTGATTGCGAGCGACATTCATCCAATCAACAATTTGCGGGTGCTGAACCTGCTTCGGCAGGATTTCGGTGCGGACGAAGATGCGGTTGCTGTATGGTATCGCCATTGGATAGACGCGGGATTTGCTGCGTTGGAGGCGATGGTTACAGACAGTGACGGGCGACACTGCTTTGGCGAGGCCGTCACAATTGCCGATATCTGTCTGATTCCGCAGATGTATAATGCGCGCCGCTATGCAACCGATTTGACGCCTTATCCAAAATTGGTGGCGATCGACGCCTATCTATCAGCGACGCCGGCTTTTGCTGATACCGCACCCGAGGGTCAGCCCGACGCGGTTTGATCAGATTGCAGCAGCAGTCTATTTGATGCGCCGGTTGCTTGTCGCTTGCGTTTTGATCGGGGCCCGCGTGTCCGCATTAAAGGTTGCGACAAAGGTTTCGAGCAGACGCAGAAATGTGACTTGATCCTCGGCGGTAAACATCGCCATTTCGCGTTCACGCGTCCGCCGCGCGGGTTCTGCTGATCTGGTGAGGACTTCACGTCCAGCATCGGTTAACGCAAGCACCTTGCGTCGCTTATCTTGGGGGTCTCCTTTTCGCAGCAGAAAACCTGATGATTCCAATTTGCCAACCACGAGCGCGGTGGTCGAGCGATCAATACCCACCAGCGTTGACAGCCCGACCTGGTCGAGATCTTGGCGCGTGTTTAACACAACCAAAGCCCCATATTGGGTGGTGGTGATGCCAAGATCGGTCGCCTCTTCCAAGAAAATTGACACAGCAATTTGATGGGCGCGACGGATCAAGAATCCAGGCCGCCGATAGAGCGCGTCGAGAAGATCT
>JBEAOQ010000180.1:0-6192 GCA_041164845.1 Pseudomonadota bacterium
ACCCGGGTGCCCCATGCCCCATTATGCGTCATCGCCGGAATGGTGCCTTGCGGATTGATCTTGAGATAGTCCGGCTGATGCTGATCGAAATTCAGCATGTCGAGGTAATGGCTGTTGAAGGTCACCCCCTTTTCCATCAAGGCAAGCATCGGCTTGCCGGAATTTGCGTTGGGTTCCCAATGATAGAGCGTAATATCCGCCATGCCGCCAACCTCTCTGCCAGCCTCTGCGCCAGCTAATTTTGTATGTTACACTTACTATTACGAAATTCTTCGGGTCAAGCAGAAAGATGCGTCGACCATACGCGATCAAAGCTGGCTGGGTGTTCCATCGAGCAATATCGTTTTCAGTTCCAGATAGCCCATCAACCCTTCCAAGCCGCCTTCGCGGCCTAGGCCGGATTGTTTAAACCCGCCAAATGGCAGACTAAAATCCATCCGCATCCCATTCTGGGCCACCGCGCCGGTGCGAATCTTGCGGGCGATGCGATAGGCGGCGTCGGTATCCGTGGTCAGCACCGAGCCATTCAGGCCAAATTGGGAATCATTGGCAATGCGAATGGCATCCGCTTCATCATCATAGGGAATCAAGCACAAGACGGGGCCAAAAATTTCCTCCTGTGCGATCCGGCTGCTACTATCGACATCGGCGAAGAGCGTGGGTTCGATAAAATAACCGTGATTAAGATGGCTTGGCCGACCGCCGCCGGTGACCAATCTGGCCGTCTGCTTGCCCTCGGCGATATAGGATTCCACGCGTTCCAACTGGCGCTTCATCGCCAGCGGGCCAAGCTGGGTGGCCGGATCGTCCGAATAGCCGATCACGACTTTGTTCATTTCAATCGCAATTGCCTCGGCCAATTCGTCATGCCGCGCCCGAGGAACCAGCGCCCGGCTCAGCATAGCACATATCTGCCCGCTCATCGCGATGATGGTGCCGGTCAACAATTTCGCCGCGCCTTCGGTGGGAAAATCATCGCGGATGATGACCGCAGATTTTCCGCCCAGTTCGAGCGTGCAGCGGGCAATCCGTTCCCCGCAAACGCTGGCGATGCGTTTGCCGGCGAGCGATGATCCGGTGAAGCTGACTTTATCAACATCCGGATTGCACACCAGATGATCGCTGGCCTGCCGATGCCCGCAAACGAGGTTGACCACACCCGCCGGAACACCCGCTGCCTCGGCCGCTTCGGCGATGATATAGGCTTCCAACGGGGTTTCCGGCGACGGTTTCATAATCACCGTGCAACCCGTGGCCAGCGCATAGGCGAGTTTATTCAGCATGATGCCATAGGGGGCATTCCACGGCGCAATCGCCGCGACCACCCCGACCGGCTCATAGGCTACCAGCGCGGTGTGGACTACCTGTGATGGCCGCTGTTCGACAAAGCTGAAATTTTCCGCCGTGTTGATGATACCGTCAAAGGTCAGGGTGGAGCCGCTATGCATCATCCCGCCAAAACCGACCAAACCGCCCATTTGCAACGTCCAACACCGCGCCAATTCGTCATTGCGGGCATGGAGATGGGCGGACATCGCCCGCAATATCGCCACCCGCTCGGCCAGTGTCATCTGGCTCCACGGGCCGGTATCAAACGCCGCCCGCGCCGCCGCCACCGCTGCATCCATATCGGCTTCATCCGCCTCGGCCACGCTGCCAATCAATTGTTCGCTGTTGGGCGAAACCAAGTCGATCATCCGGCCCGAATGGGCTGTGACCCATGCGCCGTTGATCCATAGTCTGTCGCTATGCAGAATATTCACGCCATTGGGGGTCATGTCAGATCTTCCAAACTAATGTGCTTGCCGCCAGCCGCAGCCTTGTTCGCGGCACGCCGCAGCTGTTCGATATGCAGCCGCCCCTCCGGCGCCATTTCATCGGGCAGGGCCGCCAGCGAGGTGTTATAAATTTCCTGGAAATCCTCGGTAAATTCGGGATGCGTCAGGATAAGCCCCGCATTCGCCACAATCCCCGCCAAGGTTTTGCGGCCAACCTCCAGTGGCTCCATGCCAAGATCAAACGCCGTGCCGAATTGCGCCAGCTCGCTCCTGTCCGGCGCAGCAAAGCCCGATTGGGCATATGCGTCGGGGCGGTTTAACGCCGAATCCCAGGCATTGGTTTTGGTCAGCCCCGGACACATCAGCGACACCCCGATGCCATAGGGAGCCAGATTATAGCGCAACGATTCGGTCAATCCGCGCACGGCAAATTTGCTGGCGGTATAGATCCCCGCTTGCGGGCCGGACAGGAACGCCGCCATCGAGGCGACATTGACAATATGCCCGCCTTCGCCATGTGCCTTGATATGTGGGATGAAGGATACCAGCCCATTGACCACCCCGCCAAAATTGACCCCCATAATCCAGTCATAATCATCATAGCTGGCCTCGTCAGTCGGGCCGAAAACGCTGATACCGGCATTGTTGACCAGAAAATGCACCTTGCCGACTTGGGCGGCAATTGCGCCGAAGTTAGCGCGATCGGTCACATCCAGTTGGACGAAGCGTGGAATCGGATAGCCATTTTGGCCAAACCAATCCTGCGCCGCCGCGCGATAGGTTTCGTTGCGATAGCTGAGGATTAAATCAATCCCGGCCTCGGCAAAGGCTTGGGCAATGCCCAGCCCGATCCCCGATACGCCGCCGGTGATAAACGCCACCTTACCCCGCAAATTCATGCGCATTTCCTCTCGCCAATCTTGCTAACATTTGTTAGCACTACATACAAATTAAATTGGGAGAGCAGAGATGATCGACATCGAAAACCGACTGGCCGCATTGGAAAACCGCGTCGGCGAGCTTGAGGACGTCAACGCCATCCGCCGGCTGCATTGGGCCTATGGCTATTACATCGACTTTAATCGGGCCCGCGATGTCGCCAATCTGTTTGCCGAAGATGGCTCTGTGGTCTTTCTGTCCGGCGAATATGTCGGCCATGCAGGTATTTTTCGGCTTTACGGCACATGGTTTCAATCGCTGTTCACCGGCGGCAGCGAAGGGCCGATTGACGGATTTTTGCTCGACCATTTCCAAATGCAGGACATCATCACCATCGCCCCTGATCGGCAAAGCGCCAAAGGACGCTTTCGCGGAATGCTTTATGGTGGTTATCATGTCAGCCGCGAAAAGCCCGCTGAACTGCCGCTGCAATTTATGGAGGCCGGAATTTATGAGAATGATTATGTCCGCGAGGACGGGGTGTGGAAGATCAAACGGCTGGATTATATGATGCAGTGGCAATCGGATTATGAAACGGGTTGGGCCAAAACCATCGCCCATCTGCAACCGGCGACGGTCTGTTTTCCGGAAAACCCCCATGGCCCCGATTTTCTGTTGCCGGACAATCAAATTCGGCAAACCTGGCCCCACCGCCAAGATGTGCCGATGCATTTTGCCCATCCGCGATTCGGCGCCTTGCTGGCCGATGCGGCAAAATAAGGGCGCAGATAGCCGCGTGAGCCGTCAATTCCGGGGAACGTGCTTGCCTCCCGCTGGGGCTTGCCATTGCGTCAGACGCGCATCCAGCCGGTCTAGCAAATCCATCGCGCGCCGACGCTCCAGCTTGCTGAGCGCGCCGAATAAAAACGTAGCGACACTGTCCATTTCTGGCTGCATCGCGGCAAATTTACCTTCACCCGCCGCACTTAAACGATAGGGTTTGCGGCGGCGATTGGCCGAATCTTCGGCCTCTTCCACCAGCCCCATTTTGGCCAGCGTCGCCAGTGCACGGCTGACATTCATCGGCTGCATAGCCATTAACTCGGCCAGATCATGCCCAGCCAAAGCACCTTCGCCGCCGAGCGCGAGCATGATCCGCAATTCGGTAACGCTTAAACCTTCGGGGTCGGCAACCGCATCGCGCATCGGGCTGCCGATATGGGTGGCAACCTTGAGCAGCGAGACGAGCATCGCGACCCCTTCCGGATTTGGGCGAGGATTTGGGCGAGGATTTGGGGTAGGAGATGGTTTTTTCGACATAGCTATCCACACTAACATTAGTGATGCAGGAATGTCACGTCGTCCAAAAAATCCACACCAAAATCACTAACATTTGTTCGAGTCTTGCAATTGGTTTAATTGTATGTTCCACTAACAATATTAGCGACGAGACCCCAACCAAAATGGTGGGGCTAAAATGGGAGTGGCACGAAGATGACTACGCATCACAAAAAATACACCCGCACAAGCTTGGCAGTTGGCGTTGCCTTCGGCGCGATGCTGATGAGCGCCCCCGCCTTTGCGCAGGCATCACCGAACGCCGACAAAACCGCAGCCGATGCCGCCGGCAATCCCGAAATCGTCGTGACCGCCCAGTTCCGCAACCAAAAACTGCAGGATACCCCGCTGTCGATCACCGCGATTGATGCCAAGCTGCTTGAATCGCGCAATCAGACCGATTTGTCGCAGATTGCCGCGCAAGCACCGAACGTGACGTTGAATGCCATGGGCGGAGCCTATGGCTCCTCGCTCGGCGCTTCGATTCGCGGGATTGGCCAATTTGACTTCAACCCCGCCTATGAACCCGGCGTCGGCATGTATATCGACGATGTCTATTATCCCACGCTGACCGGCGGCATTTTTGATCTGCTTGATCTGGAGCGGGTTGAGGTGTTGCGCGGGCCACAGGGCACCAACACCGGACGCAACGCGATTGGCGGCGCGATCAAGCTGTTTTCCGTCAAGCCAAAGGATGAAAACAGCGGCATGGTTGAGGCCACCTATGGCAGCCGCCATCGGGTCGATCTGCGTGGCAGCATGAATTATGTGCTGGCCGATGGGCTTTATGCCCGCGTTTCCGGCGTGTTCAAACGTCAGGCTGGTTATGTCAACCAGCTGGATTATGGCTGCGTCTATCCCGGCAATACCCAAGGTATCGGTCGGCGGCCCAGCACCGGCGCCAATTGCGTGATCGACAAGCTGGGTGAGCGCAATTATTCGGGCATCAAGGGTTCCTTGCGCTATCACCCCAACGATTCGGTCGATATGGTGGTGTCTGCGGATTATACCCATGAAGACCGCACCAATGCCGCCGAAGTGGTCACCACGGTCAATACGGCGGTTGTCAGCGGCACCTATCTCTGCGGCCGTTATTGCACCTATGCCAACTTCTTCGCTCCGGCAGCGGGTCAGGCGACATCGCCCTATTACATGCCCAACCGCACCAAATTTGATGGTTGGGGCATATCGGCCAATGGCACCTTCAAAGTGTCGGATTCGATGAGCATTCAATCAATCACCGCCTATCGCCGCTATCGCCAAATTTGGGGCACCGATGATGATTTCACCCCCGATTTGGGCAAAATCGGTCAGGGTTACAATGATCTCAAATTCCACTTCTTTAGCCAAGAACTGCGGCTGAATGGCAAGATTGGCAATGTGGCGGATTTCACCTTGGGTGGCTTCTATTCGAATCAACAATCAACCTATTTCACCCGTCAGGACATCCGCTACATCGCGCCTGGGTTCAACTTCCAATTCCTTGGCAATGACCCAATCAAAGCCAACAGCAAGGCCGTGTTCGGCACCATTATCGCCCACCCAATGGAAGCACTGACCTTGACCGGCGGCTTGCGCTATACCAGCGAGCACAAGGATTATACCTTTGTTCGCAAGAATTATGATGGCACGGTCAGCACCTTCCTTGGCGCGCTGGACGGCGTCAAAGCGGTCTATGATGGCAATCGGGTCGATTGGCGCATTTCGGCGGATTACCGCTTCTCGCCAGCAGTATTGGCCTATGTCACGGTCGGCACCGGCTTCAAGGGCGGTGGTGTGACTGCCCGTCCGTTTGACGCCGCACAGGCGCTGAACGGCAGCTTTGGCCCAGAAAGCGTCACCGCCTATGAAGTCGGTCTGAAAACCGATCTGCTGGATCGCAAACTGCGGCTGAATATTTCGGCCTTTATCAATGATTACAAAGCGGTTCAGCTGCCACTGATCTCTTGCGCCTCGCTCGGCTCTTTGGCTCCCTGCGGTGCGCGGCAAAATGCCGGTGATGGCAAGATCAAGGGTGTCGAGGTCGAACTGACCGCGCATCCGGTTGCGGGCATGGATATTGATGCCTCAATCAGCCATCTGACTGGCAATTGGAGCACGATCGACGCCCGCGTCGGCAATGCCATCCTGCTGTCCGACCCGATTGTTACCCCCAATTGGAAGTGGAGCGGCGGGATTCAGTATAAATACCCCGTCG
>JBEAOQ010000181.1:0-5813 GCA_041164845.1 Pseudomonadota bacterium
CCGCTTAGCCAAAGCCTCCGGATCATCAATTTCCCCCGCCACCAGTCGGATCGGGCGATTGGACAGATTGGGCCGGTTCAGCACCAAATCCAGCGCAAATGGCCCATCATCTGCGCCGATAATTGCATAATCTGCGCCGCTGGCGGTTATCCGCGCATTGGCATGGGCAAAGGGGGCGATAAAGTGATGCGCCATGGCCATTTGCACCGGCAAGATGACAACAAGCCCCGCCACCGTCACCCGCAGCATAATTGGCCGCAGTTGCCCATGCAGTCGGGTATGCCACGCCGCCAAATGCCGCCAGCCATAGGCACCCAGCAAGGCGGCATTGCCGATTACCCCATGCAGATAGCGATAGCCCCAACCATGCCCCTGATAGGGCAGAATAATCGCCATCATCATGGCGGGCGCGATAAAACCCAACGCCAAAGCGGCGGCGCGGCGATCATGCAGCGCCACCATCCGTCCGGCCAAGAGCAGCGGCAGCAACAGCGCATGTTGCCAGGTGAAAAATCGCAGCAAATTCGCGCCCATCAGCTGCAAATTGCCGCCATTTTGGCGGATTGTATCGAACAACCGCGTCAGATAGCTGGCGTCGCCTGTTTCGGCCAAGGAATGCGGCCCTGTAATGAGATCATGGGTGATATGCGGCCAGTATAGCCAAAATAGCCCAATAGCGGTATAGGATAGGGCAAAATATCCCAGCCGCCCCCAGCGCCGATCCAGCAACAACACCAGTAGCCAAGGCGCGACAAACAGCGGATGAAACAGCGGCTGATGCAGCCCCGTTGCCAGAAATCCGAGGACAATCGCCGCCAGATCCATGCGGCGTTTATCCGCCAGAAACAACCACAACCACAGCAAATTAGCCGCCAAATGCGCGGGCATGGCATAGGCGGTCATCCCCATCATCACCATCTGCCCCGACCCCAGCGCCAAGAGCAGCGCCACCACCGCCGGTTCTTTGTCATCGGGCCACAGCCGCCGCGCCACCGCCCACAACAGCACAACAGAAGCCCCTGTCATCAGCGGCCCCGTCATCGCCCCAAACCCCGCCCGCAGCATGGCATGAACTGGCAAATAGCCAGAAACCCAAGCCGCTGGTGATTTGACCGGCAGCATAAACAGCGTGTTGAGCAAATTGGCATCTACCTGCCATGCCAGTGGCAAGGGCCAAGCCATGTGGTGCTGCGCATAAATCGCGCTGTCAAACACCGCCATCTGTTCATCGCGGGACAGATCATAATTCAGCAATAGCCAGCGATGTCCGGCATAGCACAGGGCGGTTACAGCCAAAGCGATTAGCAACACCATCCGCGATGAGAGGTGCAACTTTATAAATCCTCCCCCGACGGGGGAGGTGGCAGCACGCTGTGCTGACGGAGGGGGCGCCTGCGTGGCAAAGCCTTGCTCAACCTCGCCCCCTCCACCATCCTGCGGATGGTTCCCCTCCCCCGGTTGGGGAGGATTTTGGCCGTGATTGCGAAACGGGTATCCCGTTAGGGGCACACAGGCCAGCCCCGCCCCAACCGCGAGCACCAGCAATTCCAGCGCCAACAGCCAGCGATCTTGCAAGATAAAAAACATTGCGGTCAGGCTGGGCGGCACCAACCACGCCAGCCCCACCAGCAGCGTCAAAATGGCCAAAGTGCCAAGGAAGAGCTGCCGCAGCACAGATTTTTCTGCCGGTGGCATGTGTGCATGATTTTCGGGGGCTGCGTTAACCATTGCTTAGGCATTTTCCTTCACCTCCCGTTAACAAGATTATCACGAGGGACACAATGGCCAAGACCGCGCAATTCGCTGGAAAAAAGCAAAGCAACGCCCAAAATTCAAGCGTGGTCGATGTCGCGATCATTGGCGCTGGCCCGGCTGGCCTGACCGCTGCCTATTTGCTGACCAAAGCGGGCAAGAGTGTCACCATTATCGAAAAAGACGCGCATTATGTCGGCGGAATCAGCCGCACGGTCGAACATGAAGGCTATCGTTTCGACATTGGCGGCCACCGCTTTTTTTCCAAATCACAGGCGGTGGTCGATTTATGGAATGAAATTCTGCCCGATGATTTTATCCAGCGCCCACGGATGAGCCGGATTTATTATGAGGGAAAATTTTATTCTTACCCCTTGCGCGCCTTTGAAGCCCTGTGGAATCTCGGCATTTGGCGCAGCACATTGTGCATGGCCAGCTTTGCCAAGGCCCAGCTGTTTCCCGTGCGCAAGGTTAAAAGTTTTGAAGATTGGACCACCAACCAATTCGGCCAGAAATTATATGCGATCTTTTTCAAAACCTATACCGAAAAGGTTTGGGGGATGCCCTGCAATGAAATGAGCGCCGATTGGGCGGCGCAGCGGATCAAGGGCTTGTCGCTGTGGGGTGCGGTGGTCGATGGGCTGAAACGCTCATTGGGTTTGAACAAGCGCCCCAATGATGGCCAAGCGGTTAAGACCTTGCTCGAAACTTTTCGTTATCCTCGGCTTGGCCCGGGCATGATGTGGGATGCGGCGCGGGATCGGGTGGTGGAACGCGGCGGGCAGGTGATGATGGGGCAAAGCCTGAAAGCCTTGGCTATTGATGGCGAAGGGACGTGGCGGATGACCGCCAGCGGCCCGCAAGGCGACCACATTATCCGCGCCAAGAATATCATCAGCAGCGCGCCGATGCGCGAATTGGCGGCGCGGTTGCATCCCTTGCCCGCGACAACGCTGCAAGCCAGTGAATTGAAATACCGTGATTTCCTGACTGTGGCGCTGAAAATACGCAGCGATGATTTGTTTCCTGACAATTGGATTTATATCCACGACAGCAAGGTGAAAGTCGGTCGGATTCAAAACTTTCGCTCATGGTCGCCGGAAATGGTGCCCGACAGCGAGGTCGCCTGTGTCGGTCTCGAATATTTCTGTTTCGAAGGCGATGGGTTATGGTCGATGTCGGATGATGATCTGGTGGCGCTGGCGACGCGCGAGATGGCAATCTTGGGCCTGACCCGGGCCGATCAAGTAATTGGCGGCGCGGTGGTGCGGCAGGAAAAAGCCTATCCGGTTTATGATGAAAATTATGCCGCCAATGTCGCCGCGATGCGTGGGGAATTGGAGGCGCAATATCCATCGCTGCATTTGGTCGGGCGCAATGGGATGCACCGTTATAACAACCAAGATCATGCGATGATGACCGCGATGTTGACCGTGGAAAATATTATTGCGGGCCAGCGAGTCTATGACACATGGTGCGTCAATGAAGACGCCGAATATCATGAGGCGGGTGATGAAGGGGCGCAAATTGCTTTGCCCAATGCAACGGGGCCGACGGTGCGCGTGGAAATCAGCGAAGATCAAGCCGCCGCGCTTGGTTCGGTGCGCGATGTGCCAAGGCGCAAGGCGGCCTGATGATCGCCCTATTTCATCGCCTGTTTCACAGTATGTTACACCGTATGGGCAGGGTGATCTTGCTGCGCTATTTGGCGGCCAGCGGCGTGGCTTTGGCGGCGGATATGGCGGCATTTCTGGCGCTGTTGAAATTGGGGGCTGCCGCCATGCCCGCATCCATCGCGGGCTATGGCATTGGCATTGTCGCACATTGGCTGTTGTCCAGCCGCACCGTGTTCACCGGCAATGTCGCGGTGGATGGGGCGGGCCGAATGCGGCAAAAATCTCTGTTTGTGATGTCGGCTTTGGTCGGTTTGGCGATAACAGCGGGGATTGTCGGTTTGGGGAGTTTGTTGGGTGCCGATCCGCGTCTGTGCAAATTGCTGGCGGTCGGGGTGAGTTTTATGGTTACATGGTTGCTGCGTGAAAAAATTGTCTTTGCCTAGGCTATGTCGCTATTTGGCTGATGCTGGGCTGCGAACGGCACCCTTCTGCGCTTCCGGTGCTCACGGCCACAAAGGCCGCTCCGCTCCGGTTCTCGAATGGCACCATTCTCGCTCCAGCCTAAGCCAAATATCGACATACCCTTTGTGACTGCGCAACGAATATGGCAAAATTAGGTATGAATTTCGGAGGTCAATCATCCAACCCCTTCCCTCCTGCCCTGCGTGGGTTTCGCGGGTTGGTGGTGGTGTGGATTATCTGTTGCGCGCTGCTGCTGGCTGTGGCTTGGCCCAGCATCATTGCGCTGAAAGCCAGCGATCCCGATGATTATATGCGGCTGGTGCAAGTGCGCGATTGGTTGGGCGGACAGGGCTGGTTTGATGTCCGGCAATATCGGATGAATCCGCCCCATGGCGGCGATATGCATTGGTCGCGGCTGGTGGATGTGCCGATTGCGGGATTTTTGTGGCTGTTTCGGTTGATTTTGCCTGAAGCTCTGGCTTCGGCTGCGGCGATGACGGCCGTGCCCTTATTGCAAATGCTGCTGGCGATGATTTTGTTGCACCGGCTGATGCGGGTGATGGGGCAGAATGAAAAAACGGCGCTGATTGCGCCCGCTTTGCTGCTGTTATTTCCATTACTGACCACTAATTTTATGCCGCTGCGGATAGATCATCATGGCTGGCAAGCGATTTTGGCACTGGCCTGTTTTGCGGCATTGCGGCGGCGGGATTGGCGGGGTGCGGCGCTGGCCGGGGTTTTGGCGGATATATGGCTGCAAATTTCGCTGGAAGGGCTGGCGCTGGTGTGTGGGCTGTGTGGGCTGTTGGCTTTGCGCTATCTGATCCGGCGTGAGACCAGCCTTGTTTGGTTTTTGGCCAGCCTATCGGTTGCATCGGCCTTGCTTTTTGGGCTGACCCGCCCGCTGTCCAGCCTTGCTTTTCCGCAATGTGATATGCTGGGATACCCGCATATCGCCGCATTTGCGACTGGCGCGGGGTTGCTGGCGCTGTTGCAGAAGATGTCCAAGCAAAGCCAATGGCCCCTGCGGATGGCGGCGCTGGGTGTGGCGGGGGTGGGTGCTGTGGCGCTGCTTATTCCGACACTGGGTGCCTGCGCGATTGATCCTTTTCACGGCATGGACGGTGTGGTGCGGCGGTGGTGGTTTGATTATGTCGCCGAGGGCCTGCCGATCCATAAACAAGCGCCACAGACGATCCTGATGCTACTGTGGACGCTGGCGCTGGTGCCGCTGGGTCTGCGCGCCGCGTTGCAATCTTGTGCAGCAAAATACCGTGCTGATTGGGCCGAATTGGCCGCATTCGCCGGAATGGCGGCGCTGCTGTCGCTGGCGATCATGCGGGTGGGGTTGGCGGCGCAAATGCTGTGTGTGCCGCTGTCCGCCATGCTGATTGCGCGTTATTTTTCGCGGGCCAGGGCGGTGGAAAATGCCCCCTTGCGGATTATCGCGACGCTGGCTTGTGTGTTGATGCTGACCCCCAGTTTGGGTTCGGCGGTGGGGCGGGTTTTTGAACGGATGATGTCCGCCAGCGGTAAAACCAATCCGGTCATGGCCAAACAGGTGGCCAAAGCTGGGGGGGTAGGGGGCTGCGATCTGGCCTCACTCGCTAAACTGCCGCGCGGGTTGATTTTCACCAATTTGAATTTGGGGCCGGAAATTTTGGTGCGCACGCCGCACAGCGTGGTCGCCAGCGGCTATCACCGCAATGGCGCGAAAATCCGCGAGGTGATTGAGGCTTTCAGCGGCGATCCGACCAAGGCCGAAGCGATCATCCGCGCCAATCACGCGCAATATGTGGTGTTTTGCACGATGGATGGCGAGGCGGGGGTTTTTGCCACGCGGCGCAAGGATAATCTGACGCATCTGTTTGTATCGGGCGCGCCGCTGCCCGTCTGGCTGGTGCCTATGCGTGGGTTTGATGGGGCTTTGCGTGTGTTTGCGGTTAGGGCATGATGACATGACATTGATTTGGGTATCTAGAG
>JBEAOQ010000182.1:0-6762 GCA_041164845.1 Pseudomonadota bacterium
CCTCCGCGTGAAAAGAATATGCAATTGACTTCCCCCATCGGGGGAGGTGACAGTCCATAGGTCTGACGGAGGGGGCACCATTTGAATCAAACCGCCTTCGCCTTGGTCAATTTGGTAAAGCGAATCCCTGCCCCATCGGCGGCATAGGTTTTGTTGAGGTAAATCAACACCGAAGTCAGCGCCTCGGCCGCCGCAGAATTGATCAAAGCGCCGCCGGACAGTCCGCGTAAATCCATATCTTCGGCCAGTCCAATCACCAGATTGCGCGCTTCGACATCATCGCTGAACACCAGAACATCGCATTCGACATCGGCGTCGGTATCCAAAATATGCGCGGCGACATTGTGAAAACCGCTGACCAAACGGGTGCCTTCGGGCAATAATCCTTGGGCGGTCATCGCTGCGCTGCCCGCCTCTGGCAACTGCACCCGCATCACTTTGGGCGGTACCAGCGGCACGGTGGTATCCACAACAATCGCCGCGCCGATATGCGGCGCAATATCGGCCAAAGTGCCAGCTTGGGCGGAAAAAGGCACGGTGACAATCAGCACATCTTTGCTAGCTGCGACATCGGCATTGCTGCCCGAAGCAGCCGCGCCAATTTCGGCGGCACAAGCGGCGGCTTTGGCAGCATCACGCGAACCAATCGCCACGACATGCCCCGCTTTGACCAAACGGCGGGCGATGGCCTTGCCCAAATGTCCGGTGCCGCCGATTACGCCGATAGATGTCATTTAATGCTCCTAACCATGTGCCTCAATTGCAATGTGGCTCTTGCCCATAGACGCGACATGGCGCAAGGCGCAAACGGTTAACGCCATGGGGTCAGTGCCGCGATATGAAGCAAGCGCCATCTTTGCAAGTCACAGCGCTGGCCGGATTGCCGCTGTTTTATGCGGGTATGGATGTGGCGGCGGAAATTTGCGCGGCGGCGGAGTTGCGCGATGGCGATGTCGTGGTGGTCGCGCAAAAAATCGTGTCAAAAGCCGAAGGGCGGCTGGTGCGGTTGGGTGATGTGGCAGTCGGGGCGGCGGCGCGGGAACTGGCCGATACAACGGGGCGCAATCCGGCACTATGTCAGCTGATTTTGGATGAAAGCAGCGTGATAATGCGGGCAAATGCCCATGCAATCATTACCCGGCATAGGTCGGGCCATGTGCTGGCCAATGCCGGAATTGATGCATCCAATGTGCAAGCAGCTGATATAGCTGAGGAAAGTGACGAGGCGGTGCTGCTGTGGCCACTGGATGCCGATGCCAGCGCCCGCAAAATTCGCGCCAATATTGCCGCCATAAGTGGGGTTAATGTGGGGGTAATCATCGCCGATAGCATGGGCCGTGCGTGGCGGATTGGCACTTTGGGCACGGCTATCGGCGCAGCGGGGGTGCAAATTTTGGACGATCAACGCGGCAAAAAAGATATGTTTGGCCGCGTGTTACAGGCGACGGTGATTGGCGCGGTCGATAGTTTGGCGGCTATGGCGGTGCTGGCGATGGGCGAAGGGGCGCAAGCGACGCCGGTTGCGGTAATTCGCGGGGCAAGCGATTGGATTATCAGCGAAGATGGCGATGGCGCGGTGGCGGGTTTGCGCGCACAGCACGAGGATATGTTTCGATGAGCGGCCATGTTTTGGCGCTGTCCGGCGGGGTTGGCGGCGCGAAAATGGCGGCGGGACTGGCAGCGATCCTGCCTCCCGAACGGCTGACCGTGGTGGTTAATACCGGAGATGATTTCGAACATTTGGGGCTAAGCATCTGTCCGGACATAGATTCTGTGGTTTATGCGATGGCCGGATTGAATGACCGCCAGCGCGGCTGGGGGATGATGGATGAAAGCTGGCAGATGATGGCGATGCTGCGCCGATTGGGTGGGCCAGATTGGTTTAATCTGGGTGACCGCGATCTGGCGATGCATTTGATGCGCAGTGCAGGTTTGCGCCAAGGGCTGAGCCTGTCCGATGTCACGGCGCAGCTGGTCAAAGCCTTGGGAATAGGGGGCAATATCGTCCCGATGAGCGATGATCCGGTGCAAACTCAGATTGAAACCGCGCAAGGCTGGCTGGATTTTCAAAGCTATTTTGTCGGCCAGCAATGCCAGCCGATTGCCAAAGCCATCCGGTTTGATGGGGCGGAAAAGGCGCAAATATCACCCGCATTTGCCGCTGCTTTGGTGCGGCCAGATTTGGCGGCGGTGGTGATTTGTCCGTCGAATCCCTATCTTTCGATAGAGCCGATTTTGGCCATTCCCACCGTAAGGGAGGCATTGTTGGGGCTGCAAGTGCCGCGAATCTGCATTTCCCCATTGATTGGCGGGGCGGCGGTCAAGGGGCCACTGGGCAAATTGCTGATGGAATTGGGAAATGGAGCAAATAATGCCGCAATTGCCGCACATTACGGGGCGCTTATCAGCCATATGATGATTGATCGCACCGACGTTAGTGATGCGGCACCCTTGCACATGGCTGGGCTATGCGTCAGCTTGGCGGACACGCTGATGCGTCATGCCGCAGATCAATCACGGCTGGCGCATGAGGTTCTGACTGCAATAGGAATAGCCGTATAGACATGCCCGCATCCGATGATCTTGCTTTGATTCAGCACCTGCTGAACGCGCCATTGGCGGCGTTGATGGCCGATGCCCGTGTGCGGCGAGATGCGCGTGGCCCGGCGCGGATGACCTATTCGCGCAAAGTGTTTATTCCGCTGACCCGCCTTTGCGCCGATGTCTGCCATTATTGCACCTTTGCCACCACCCCCGCGCAGCTGCCCGCGCCATTTTTGGCAGTCGAAGACGTGTTGGAGATAGCCCGCGCTGGGGCCAAGGCGGGCTGTAAAGAGGCGCTGTTTACTCTGGGTGATGCGCCAGAGCGCCGGTATAAAGTGGCGGCACAATGGTTGGCAGAGCGCGGATTTGCCCGCACGTTGGATTATGTGCGGCATTGTGCCGAACGGGTTTTGCAAGAAACCGGATTACTGCCGCATATTAACGCTGGAATAATGGATGAGGCGGATTACCGCATATTCAAGCCATTTGCCCCGTCCTGCGGTTTGATGCTTGAATCCACCGCGCTGCATTTGTGTGACAAGGGCGGGCCGCATTATGGATCACCGGATAAGGTTCCGGCAGTGCGGTTGGAATCATTGGCGGCGGCGGGGCGGGCGATGATGCCCACCACCAGCGGGATTTTATGCGGGATTGGTGAGAGCGCCGCAGAGCGGATTGAGTCGCTGATCGCTTTGCGTGATTTGCACCGCGCATATGGCCATCTGCAAGAGGTAATTGTTCAGAATTTTGCACCCAAAGCGGGCACAAAAATGGCGGGCGCGGGGGAATTATCGCAAGAGGATTTCCTGCGCGTGGTCGCGGCGGCGCGGATTATTCTGGATGATGATGTATCGGTGCAAGCGCCACCAAATTTGAATGATACGCGGTTGGCGGAACTGATAGACGCCGGAATTGATGATTGGGGCGGGATTTCGCCGGTGACAATTGACCATGTCAACCCCGAAGCGGCGTGGCCGGAAATTGCGCGGCTGGAGGCGATATGTGCGGCCAAGGGTCTGCCTTTGGTTGAGCGGCTGACAGCCTATCCGCGCTTTGTCAAAGCACCGGAAACATGGCTTGATCCGGCCCTGCGCACGGCTGTTCTGCGGATGTCGGATAGCGAAGGTCTGGCGCGGGATTGTGCATGGTCGCCGGGTATGGCGATGCCCGCGCCCGGATTGCCACAAATGCCATTGGGGCGGATTTTGGATGGCCCGACTGCCCCGCAAATCCATCGGATATTGGACCGTGCTGCGGATGGGCATGAATTGTCGGAAACTGACATCACCGCCCTGTTTGCCACACGCGGCGCGGCGGCGCGTAGCGTGGTTGAGGCGGCGGATGCTTTGCGCCAACAGGTCAATGGTGATGCGGTGACATTTGTGATTAACCGCAACATCAATTACACCAATATCTGCACCCATACTTGCGCTTTTTGCGCCTTTTCCAAAACATCGAGCAAGGCCGGTTTGCGCGATCCGGGGTATAATCTGGATTTTGCCGAGGTGGCGGAGCGGGCGTGTGAGGCGGTGGCCAAGGGGGCATCCGAGGTCTGTTTGCAAGGCGGAATCCACCCCAGCTATACTGGCGAAACCTATGCGGGGATTGTCGCGGCGGTCAAGGCGGCGTGTCCCGATCTGCATGTCCATGCTTTTTCGCCGCTGGAAATTAGTCAGGGGGCGCGAACCAATGGCGTTTCGGTCAGCGATTATTTGCGGCGGCTGAAAGATTTGGGGCTGGGGTCTTTGCCCGGCACAGCGGCGGAGATTTTGGATGATGAAATCCGCGCCCAGATCTGCCCAGACAAGCTAACCACGCAGGAATGGCTGGATATTGTCCGCGCCGCGCATGATGTCGGGCTGCGCACCACCGCGACGATTATGTTTGGCCATTTGGAATCGCCGCAAAATTGGGCGCGGCATTTGCTGGCGGTGCGGCACTTGCAGGCGGATACCGGCGGTTTTACCGAATTTGTCCCGCTGCCACTGGTGCATATGGAAGCGCCATTTTACCGACGTGGCCAAGCGCGCAAGGGGCCAACGTGGCGCGAGGCGGTGCTGATGCATGCGGTGGCGCGGATTGCTTTGCACGGCCAGATTGGCTCAATTCAAGCAAGCTGGGTCAAGCTAGGCGTGGATGGGGCGGCGGCGATGCTCAATGCCGGGGTTAATGATCTGGGCGGGGTATTGATGAATGAAAGCATCAGCCGTGCGGCGGGGGCGGCGCATGGGCAGGATGTCGATGTCGCGGATTTGGCGGCGGCGGCGCAGAGTGCTGGGCGGTATTTGCGGCGGCGAACAACATTATATAAGGATATGGGGCCGGTAAATTTGCCGGAAAAAACCACATTGGCGCTTGAAGCAATCTGATTGTCACGATAGGCTAACCCAATAACACAGAGTTAAGGGGGTGCCACATGGCCGAAGATGGATTAAATCGCAGATCATTGTTTTGGATATGTGTGCTGGCGGTGCTGACCGCATCGCTGTCATTTTCCATCCGCACCGGCGCTTCGGGCGCGATCAAGGCGGCGCTGCTGGACAATGGACCTATGGCTGCCAAATCGGGCGAGATGATCGCGGCGGCGCTGGGTAATGGCTTTTTGGGCTTTGCCATCAGCCTGTTGCTGCTTAGCCCCTTGCTGGAAATTATCGGCGCGAAAAAGGTGGTGCTGTTCAGTTCGGCTTGTTTTATTATCGGGCCGGCGTTGATTTTGATGGCACCCTCGCGGGGCGATGCTGCTGCGATTTATCAGATGCTGACTATCGGCATGGTGGTGTGCGGTTTTGGCTGGGGCGGAATGGAGGCTTCGGTTAATCCGGTCACCGCTGCATTGTATCCTGATGATAAAACCCATCGTCTCAATGAATTACATGCTTGGTGGCCAGCGGGTATTGTGCTGGGCGGGCTGCTCAGTGTGCTGTTTGAAAAGCAAATGCATTGGGGTTGGGAAGCGCGGATTGCCTTGATTCCGATTCCGGCGGTGGTGTTCGGAATATGGGCGCTGTTTCACAAATTCCCCGAAACCGAAAGCAGCGCGATGGGCGTGCCGTTCATGGAAATGCTGGCCGAACCGTTCAAACGGCCCGGATTTTGGATTTTTCCGGCGATTATGTTCCTGACTGCCAGTGCTGAATTGGCCCCGGGGTCATGGGTGGATGTCGCGCTGACCCAAACCGTGGGGATGCCGGGGATTTTGGTGCTGGTCTATGTCTCGGCGATTATGTTCGTGATGCGGCATTTTGCTGGGGTCTTGGAAAAGCGATTCTCGGATATTGGGCTTTTGTGGTTCACCACTATTCCGGCGGCGATTGGTCTCTATCTGCTTAGCCTTGCCGCATCGCCGGTGGCGGCGCTGGTCGCGGCAACTTTATGGGCGTTTGGTGTGTGTTTTATGTGGCCGACTATGTTGGCGGCGACATCGCGGCGTTATCCACGCGGCGGGCCGTGGTCGATTGGGATTGTTGGGTTTGCGGGGGCGATGGCGATTTATTTTGTTCTGCCCGAAATCGGCAAAATTTATGACAAGGCCAAGCTGGCCAAGGCGGGCGGCGAACAAGCCTTTGCTGCAATGAGCGCGGGGCCGGACATGCAATCGGTATTGGCCTTTGCCGCGCAGGAATCGTTCCAAGCGATTGCTTTGGTGCCGGTGATATTGTTTGTGATTTTTGGCGGCCTATGGCTGGTTGAGCGCCGCAATAAGGGTTAAATTGATGAAAATAGGCATGAATATGCTGCTGTGGACCGGCCATGTCACCGAAGAACATGTGCCGATATTGCAAGCGATCAAGGCCACCGGATTTGATGGGGTGGAAATTCCGGTGTTTGATCCATCTGATGCTGGGCATTTTCGCTGGTTGGGTGGGGTTTTGGATGACATTGGGCTGGAACGCACGGTGGTGGCGCTGATCCCTGATGAAGAACATAGCCCGATTTCGGTGACACCCGCCCATCGGCAGGGGGCGTTTGACCATATGCGGCGGGTGATTGATTGCACCGAAGCGCTGGGCGGTCAGGTGATGGCGGGGCCGTGGTATCAGCCGCTGGGGGTGTTTAGCGGGGCAGGGCCGAGTGAGGTTGAACTGGACCACTGTGCGGCGTTTCATCGGCTGGTATTGGCGCAATTTAAGGCGGCGGGGATTATTTCCGGATTGGAGCCGCTGAACCGATTTGAGGCCTATTTGATTAACACCTGCGAACAGGCGATTGCCTATGCCG
>JBEAOQ010000183.1:0-3870 GCA_041164845.1 Pseudomonadota bacterium
CGGAGGCGCGGAGGTGCGGGGGATAAAATCCAGCAGGGACTTTGGCCATTTTTGGGTGATGGATTGCCTCGCTTCGCTCGCAATGACGAAGCAATTATATGTCAGCAAATTATGGAGATGAATTTGCGTCATTACGTGGCATCTTTGTGCCTTTGTGCCTTCGTGTGACATATTTTCCTTTCTTCTCCGCGTCTCCGCGTGGGATATTCCTTGCGCCCCTTCGACAGGCGCAGGACATGCTTGGCGGCTTCGCGTGGGATAAATTTCTTGTGCCACTTATGGAATGACACCCTGGCCAAACCTTCAGCGCGCCACCTGTCACCAAAGGGGAAAGGGTTTAATTGCCTACCTCGACGCCAATATCTGCGCTTCCCAGCTTATGTGGTCATTCGCTCGGTAGCGCGAGAATGGAAAGTTTGGTGGCGGATTTTGCGTTTTGCCGGTCATGTGGTTGATGATGCAGCGCCCCACAGCCTCACCCAAACCAACCGGCACGGCATTGCCAATTTGGCGGTATTGATCGACCAAGGAGCCTTGGATGTCCCAGTCATCTGGGAATTGCTGGATGCGTTTATATTCTTCAATCGACAGGGGGCGATCTTCTTCGGGGTGGCAAATATCGGTGGCGGGCATGGTGGGTGACGTGACTAGGGTGCAGCTTGGTTTATCCCACGCCAGTCGCCGCAGAAATCCGGTTTTTCCGCCGCCAGAAAAATAGGATTTACCAAGGGCTGCCTGTTGAAGCTCTGTCGGCAGGTGTTTCCAATACTGTCCTTCTGTCAGCAAGCGATAGTATTGGAGGCGTGCTTCGGGGAAATTGAGGTGGGTCGCAGTGCCAGTCCCGTGTAGTGCTTGGCGTAATGTGCGCCATTTGGGAAGGCCAAATTCTTCACTATTTGAATGTGTTGGCATCAGATGCGGCAAAACGGCACCTTCGCGATGGCAGATGAGAATAACCCTTTCACGGATTTGCGGAACCCCATAATTGGCAGAATTATAGAGGTTGAAGCTGATCCCATAGCCTGCGCTGCGGAGCCTATTGGTAACATATAACAGCGCCCCGCCCGGTTTTTCATCCATTGCAGGGAGCCAGCTTTCATCACGCTCGGCGTGGGGGCGATGATTCAGTGGTGCAGACAGCAGCCCCCGAACATTTTCAATGACAATGTAGCGGGGCCGAAGTTCCAAACTCAAATCAATGAATTTCAGAAACACATTGCCGCGTTCATCCTTGAAACCCCGCCTTGCACCAGCGGTAGAGAATGCTTGGCATGGCGGGCCGCCGACGATTACATCAATTTCATCGTCTGTTTTTAGGCCAGCGGCGCTGCGAATTTCGGATGCGCTATAGCTGTTTACGTCACCCAATAGGGCGAGGTCAGGCCGATTGGCAGCAATGGTTTTTCTACACGCCTTATCTTGTTCACAGGCCAAAAGCATATGGAGGCCCGCCCGCTCTAACCCTTGATCCAGCCCCATTGCTCCTGAAAAAAACGAGAGGGCGCGAAGGTCGGGTAGCTTGTTTGAAGGTCGCGCATAATCTTGAGGAACAGCAGCGGATCGCGCTATCGCATAAGCCTTGGCACTTGCTTCATCCACCAGCCATTGCCCGCCCATTTGCACCCCTTCAATCTCACCGGACTTAAGCAATTCACGAATCCGTTGCTCTGAAACGGAGATCATTTCAGCAACATCTTTCACCGATATAATTTTGGGTATATTCACGGTTTCGCCTTCGAAATTTGATTTATACCACCATAGGAGAGTAATGAACCAAATCAAGAATTTTCACATAAATGCGTTCCGAAAAAGTGTGTGGGTGATGGGTAATTTTCTTGAGGTCACGCCATCACCACCATAGTTATGGCATAGCTAACCGGCCATATCTATGGTGCGGATAGCGGGGTGGGGGAGTGGTGATGGGTTTGGGGTTACAGCACATATGGGCCAAATTCCGGCTGCGGGTTTTGTTCACTGTCATCGGTTTGCAATTGTTTTATTGGTTGATGCTGAACCCCACACTGTTTGTGGCGGCACCGACTCCGGTCAAATTGCCGGTGTCGCAGGTGATGCAGGCGCAGATTGCCTCGCCCGATCTGGCGGGGCTGGCCAAGGCTCGATTTGAACCAGTTACCCTGCCGTGGGATGGCTGTTGCCAAGCGGGCTATCGTGCGGTGAAAATGCAATTTACCCTGTCAGAGGTGCCCGATGAAGGTCTGGCGCTGGTGCCAAATCTGGGTTCGGATAATTACCGGATTTATATCAATGGTTCGCTGTTGTTTGGCGATGGCGATATGGTGCTGCCCCAGATCAGCTATCACGGGAGCTTGCGGGCCACATTGCGCATACCACCGGTCATGCTGCATCGCGGCGACAATGAGCTGCTCTATCTGTTGGTGCGCGATCCCGGCACGCCGTTTTTTTCGGTGGGCAAACCGGCGATCGGCGATTTTGCCACCATCAGCCGCGCCTATTTCAATCGCAACTATTCGCTGGGCAGCTATCTGACCATGAGCCAAGGCATTGGCTTTGCTGCGGCGCTGTTGGCGTTTATTCTGTGGCTGCGGTCAAAGCGCGATCCGACGATATTTTGGATGGCGGTGCTGTGCATGGCCTGGGCTTTGCGGATTATGCACCATCGGACGCCCTATCCGCTGTTTCACGGCGAAATGCGGATTATTTTGCTCTACGCCTATGTCAATATGGTGCCGGTGGCGCTGTTGAATTTTGCCAATCATTGGACCGGTTTTCCTAATCGTTGGATCACCCGCTTGTCGCTGGGTTTCTATGGGTTGAGCGTCGCCATGGTCGCGGCGATTGTCGGGCTGGGGCTGTTTAACAAGATCGACACCGCCGACCGGATGAGCATGGCGATGATTTTGGTGGTGGTGGCGGTTATCATCGGTCTGTTCGTTATTCATTATGTCAAACATGCGGAAAAGCGCCATTGGGAGGTGGCGATTTTCGTCCTATGCGCCATTTTGATCGGCCATGATGCCTATGCCAATCTGTTTGATGGCGATTATGGCGATCATGTCAAACGCGCTTTGCCGGTGGTGTTACTGGGCTTTATTGCGCCGTTTTTTGCCGGAAATGTGCGGCTGTTTCGTTCGATGGGTGATCTGAACCTGTTGCTGCAAGGACAATTAACCGCCCGCACCGCCGAGCTGGAATTGGCCCATGCCCGCGAGAAAGATATGGTGCGTGAAACCGCGCATCTGAATGAGCGCAAGCGGTTGATGCGCGATATGCACGATGGGCTGGGCAGCCAGTTGATGTCGATGTTGTTGATGGCGCGGCGCGGCGAAGCCAAGCCAGTGGCGGTGGCCGAGGGGTTGCAAGCGGTGGTTGATGAAATGCGGTTGATGATTGATTCGATGGATTCGGTTGGGGATTCGCTGACCGCCGCGCTGTTGATCTTTCGGGATCGGCTGCGCGCCCGGGTGCAAGAGGCGGGCTTGCGGATGGAATGGAGCGACCGCACGCAGGGCGTTTTGCCCGATTATGGCCCGCGTGATGTGCTGCAAATATTCCGTATTATGCAAGAAGCGGTAGCCAATGCTTTGAAACACTCAGGTGGAAGTTTGATAGCGGTGCATCTGTCGGTCGGTGCCGTGCCAGACAGCGCGCTGCGGATTGAAATTGCCGATGATGGCCGGGGTATGGGCGTGGATAATCCACGCGGGCGGGGCTTGGGCAATATGGAAATGCGTGCCGAAGCGGTGGGGGCCAAATTGCATTTGCACAGCGATCAGGGGTTGCGGGTGGTGCTGGATTTGCCGGATAAGGCGGGGGTTGCAAAATAGGGCCATATCTCTGGCGTTTCGCAAGGCTGGCCCCATGTGATAGATGCACCGCGCACAGAGCAAT
>JBEAOQ010000184.1:0-7875 GCA_041164845.1 Pseudomonadota bacterium
GGTGATACCGGCGGCAAAGATCCCGGCGGGTTTACCCTGGAGGCCACCGATATTTATACCGAAGGGCTGGCGCTGCCTTGTGTGAAATTGGTGCATCGCGGGGAAAAGCGCCGCGATATTATCCGGATGATCGAACGCAACAACCGCTTTGCGACATTCAGCGGCGATCTGGCGGCGATGATCGGCGCGGTGCAGGGTTCGGTGGTGATGCTGGAAAAATTGCTGCGCAAATATGGCGCCGATGTCGTCAAGGCGGCGATCAATCATTCGGTGGAGCATACCGAGCGATGCTTTCGCGATGAGGTGCGGGCGTGGCAAGATGGGTGCTATGAGGCGGTGGTGTTGATTGACCATGATACGGTGGGCACCAAAGATATACGGGTGCAGGTTGCTTGCATCATCGACGGCGATCAGCTGACAGTGGATTTGACCGGCACCGATGACCGGCCCAATTTGGTGGGGGTTTGGAACACTTGGGCCAATACCCGCAGCTATATTATGACCCAGCTGGCGGCGTCGATTGACCCAGCGATTGTCAAGAATGAGGGGATGTTCAACGCGGTCGAGATCATCGTGCCCGAAGGGTGCATTGCCCAGCCGCCGCCGAATATGCCGGCCGCGCTTGGCTCGTTTCATCCAGCCTGCGAGATAACCGAGGCGGTGTGTATTTGCATGAGCCAAGTGGTGCCAGAACGCGCCGCGCCGCAGCTGTATAAAATTGGCATGCCCAATGCGGTGATCGGGTTTGATGCAGGCGGGATGTGGATGGATCAGGGGGTCGATTGCCGGTCGATGGATACGTCGGCGGTGATGGGGATTGATGGCTGGGGGTCATGCCCCGTCAGTTTGGGCAATTTGTTGTTGTCCGAGGCCGAAGATGCCGAATGCCGTTTTCCGATTTTGAATATCAGCCGCGAGATGACCATTGACGGCGGCGGCGCAGGGCAATGGCGCGGCAGCCCCGGCAGTCTGAATGTCAAACAGGTGCTGGCCCCGACCACGGCAATGGCGTGGATGGTATCGGCCGATCACCCATTGCGCGGGATGTGCGGCGGTGATGATGCGATTCCATATTCCAACCATTTTAATGTCGGCACGCCAGAGGAATATAAAATTGAGCGCACGGCACAGGCGATGTTGGCGGCGGGGGCGGTGATTGCCTATCAGCATGGCGGCGGTGCGGGGTTTGGCCCAGCATTATTGCGCGATCCGCAAGCGGTATGCGAGGATGTGCTGGATGAATATGTCAGCATGGGCGCGGCGCGGGATAAATATGGCGTGGTGTTGACGGGGGCGCTGGAGGATTATGATCTGGCGGTGGATTTTGTGGCGACAGGGCGGTTGCGGGCGGAGATGGAGGCTTAAACTAGGGGCGGGGAGCGAGACTTGGCGATCCCCGCAGGGGGAGCTTAGTCGCAGCGGGGCGGGGTCTGTCGTTGGAGCGTGATGGTTGCGCAAACCGAGAGACCCCACCCCCAACCCCTCCCCTGAAGGGGAGGGGGGTAAGTAGGACAACTCCTAAAGGGGAGGAGCTTTAAGAAGAAAGTATGATAATGACCTATCGCATTGGCATCGACATTGGCGGGACATTTACCGATTTTGCCCTGTTGAAAGACGACGCAATCATCTTGCATAAGAACCTGTCCACGCCGCAGGATCGGTCGTTGGGGGTGATGCAGGGATTGGGCGCGCTGGCGGCCAAGCAAGGGTTGGAATTGTCCGTGTTTCTGGGGCGGTGCGAGGCGATTGTCCACGGCACGACTATTGCCGATAACACGTTGATCGAGATGAATGGCGCGGTGACCGGCTTGATAACCACCGCTGGTTTCCGCGATGAAATTGAATATCGGCGCGGGTTTAAGGAGGATATTTGGGATGTCCGCATTGCCCCGCCGGTGCAAATTACCCCGCGCCGCCGCCGGTTAACCGTTGCCGAGCGTATGCTGGCCACGGGCGATGTGCATCAGGCGTTGGATGAGGATGCTTTGCGTTTGGTTTGTGGCAAATTGCGCAAACAGGGTGTCGAATCTGTGGCGGTGTGTTTCCTGTTTTCCTTTGTCAATCCGGCGCATGAATTGCGGGCTGGGGATATAATCCGCGAAGAAATGCCCGACGTCGCGGTGTCATTATCGCATCAGGTTCTGCCGCGTGGCCCTGAATATGACCGCACATCTACAACAGTTGTGAATGCCTATGTCGCGCCGAGGGTGACGCTATATCTGGATAGTCTGGTGGCGCGGTTGAAGGATGCGGGCTATCCGCATCAGCTGATGGTGATGCAGGCCAGCGGCGGGGTGATGACCCGCGATTATATCAGCGGCGCGCCGATCCGGGTGCTGGCTTCGGGGCCGGCGGGCGGGGTCAAGGCTTCGGCGCAGCATGGCGCAGCCAAGGGATGCGCCAATCTGCTGTGTGTCGATATGGGCGGGACAAGTTACGATATGTCGCTGGTGTTAGATGGCGCGGCACCGGCGGAGGCGGGGTGGAATATGCACCACCGCTATCTGATTGGTGTGCCGATGGTCAAAGTGGAAACGCTTGGCGCGGGCGGCGGATCGGTCTGTCATGTCGAAAATGGCGCGTTGAAAGTAGGCCCGGAATCGGCGGGTTCCACGCCCGGGCCGATAGCCTATGGGCGCGGCGGGGTTAAGCCCACCGTGACCGATGCCTTGGTGATGCTGGGGATTTTGTCGACCGATGCAGGCTTTGCCGGCGGCAGTTTTGCCCTGTCGCGGGCGGGGGTTGATGATGCCTTTGTCGCGATTGGCGCGGAAATGGGAACAACAGCCGAACAGGCCGCCTTTGATTGCTGGCGTTTGGTTAATGCCAATATGAGCCAAGGGGTGCGGCGAACCACGGCGGGACGGGGGATTGATCCATCCGAACTGGTGATGCTGGCCTATGGCGGCAATGGCCCGGCATTTGCCGGGGTGCAGGCCGAGGAATTGGGGATTTCACGGGTGTTGGTGCCCAAGGCCAGCCCAACATTTTCGGCGCTGGGGACTTTGGTGGCCGATCCGTCCATTGACGAAGAGCGCAGTTTTACCGCCAAAGCCGATGCCTTGGATTTGGATAAATTGCGGGCATTATGGGAGGAATTGGCCAGCCGTGCCGCGCAGTATTTTGCCAATGCGGGCTTTGCGGCGGCGGACGTGAAGGCGCGCTATCAGTTGAATATGCGCTATGCGGGGCAGAGCTTTGCCATGAGTTTTGATCTGGCGCAGGGGGCATTACATAATCTGAACTTTGTCGATGCGGGGCTGGGGGCGCGGGCGATGGCGCTGTTTAATGCGCGGCATATGGCTGAATTTCACCATATCCGTGAGGCGGAAGTGCCCGAAATTACCGGCGTGCGGTTGGAAACACGGGTGGTGACGCCTTCGCCACTTGTGGGCGCGGGCGATGGGCGGTCAGTGGTCAAACCTGTGCCCGCCAAATACCGACGCGCCAATCTGGGGCAGGGTTTTGCCGATGTGCCGATCTATTTGGGAACGGATTTACCGAAGGGCAGCGTTGTGGCGGGGCCAGCGATTATCGAGGAGGTTTTTACGACGATTGTTGTCTATCCCAACTGGACGGCGCGGGTCGATGCTGCGGGGGATTATGAGATG
The DNA here is from genome assembly GCA_041164845.1 of Pseudomonadota bacterium. Taxonomy (GTDB): domain Bacteria; phylum Pseudomonadota; class Alphaproteobacteria; order Sphingomonadales; family Sphingomonadaceae; genus Novosphingobium. The sequence continues at coordinate 3,612 of JBEAOQ010000184.1, forward strand.
GTGCGGGAATAATTTGCGACGCGCTAACTTGTCATTCAGCGATCCTAGCCTACATGGGACGATGAAGGATATGCTGCGATGAATGAAGACCAACCGACCCCGAACCCTTGGCTGCGCAATTTGCTGGTCTGGGGCAGTGTGTTTCTGGCGCTTTTCTTTGCGATTTCGATGTTGAGCAACCGCAATGAGCCAACCGCCAAGGCAATTGCCTATTCCGATTTCCGTACCAAAGTGGCCGAGGGCGCGGTGAAAGATGCGCAAGTCGGTGAGACAAAAATCACCGGACATTTTAAAACCGGTGATGCTTTTACCACGGTTCCGGTGGCGCATGACCCCAGTTTGGTGACAATGTTGCAAGGCAGCGGCGTCAAATATCAAGGCAAACCCGTCGAAGAGCCCAATTTACTGCTGTATATTTTGGCGCAAGCCTTGCCATTTTTGCTGATTTTGGGGGTGGCGGTTTTCGCCTTTCGCCAGATGCAAAAGGGCGGCGCGGGCGGCGCAATGAGCTTTGGCAAAAGCAAGGCCAAGATGCTGACCGAAAAACAGGGCAAGGTGACTTTTGCCGATGTCGCGGGGATTGATGAAGCGCGCGAAGAATTGGAAGAGATTGTCGAATTTTTGCGCGATCCCACCCGTTTTTCCAAATTGGGCGGGACAATTCCCAAAGGGGCGCTGTTGGTCGGCAGCCCCGGCACCGGCAAAACATTGTTGGCGCGGGCGATTGCCGGTGAGGCAGGCGTGCCTTTCTTTACCATTTCCGGTTCGGATTTTGTCGAAATGTTTGTCGGGGTCGGGGCCAGCCGCGTCCGCGATATGTTTGAACAGGCCAAGAAAAATGCGCCCTGTATCGTGTTTATTGATGAAATTGACGCCGTTGGCCGCCACCGTGGGCATGGGCTTGGCAACAGCAATGATGAGCGTGAGCAAACGCTGAATCAGCTGTTGGTCGAGATGGATGGTTTTGAGGCCAATGAGGCGATTATCATCATTGCCGCCACCAACCGCCCCGATGTGCTTGACCCTGCCTTGCTGCGTCCGGGCCGGTTTGATCGGCGGGTGACGGTGCCGCTGCCCGATATTGAGGGCCGCGAGCAAATTATCAAAGTACATATGAAAAAAGTGCCGCTGGCCCCCGATGTTGATGCGCGGGTTTTGGCGCGGGGCACGCCGGGCATGTCGGGTGCGGATCTGGCCAATTTGGTCAATGAAGCGGCCTTGTTGGCGGCGCGGTTGAACAAGCGGGTGGTGGCGATGGCGCAATTTGAAACCGCCAAAGACCGCATCATCATGGGCACCGAATGGAAATCCTTGGTGATGACCGAGGATGAAAAGAAAATGACCGCTTACCACGAGGCGGGTCATGCTTTGGTGCAGAGTTATGAACCGGCATCCGACCCGATCCACAAGGCGACAATCATTCCGCGTGGCGGGGCTTTGGGGATGGTGGTGTCGATGCCAGAGCGCGACAATTATTCCTATCACCGCGACAAAATGTATGCCAATTTGGCTTCGGTAATGGGCGGGCGCGTGGCCGAAGAGCTGATTTTTGGCTATGATAAAGTGTCATCTGGCGCATCGGGCGATATTCAACAGGCGACCAAATTGGCGCGCAAAATGGTGATGCAATGGGGTATGTCTGATAAATTAGGCCCGCTGCAATATGAAGACCAGCAAGACAGCGGCTATTTGGGCTATTCACAGACCCAACGGCACAATGTGTCGAATGAGACGGCGCAGTTGCTGGATAGCGAAATCCGCCGCTTGGTCGATGGCGGACTGGCGCGGGCGCGCGAGGTTTTATCCGCGCATACCGACCAGCTGCATCTGTTGGCGCAGAGCCTGTTGGAATATGAAACGCTGACCGGCGCGGAGATTAAGCAGCTGTTGGCGGATGGAAAATTGGTGCGGGCCGATCCGGCGGGTGGCACAGTCTTACCGCCAGCCTTGGGCACCAGCACCGTGCCGCGTGCCGGCAAGAATTTGGCGCCCAAGCCGGTTGCGGCGGCGGCCAATGGTAATGGTGAGGGTAATGGCGGAGAAGCGGCTATTGCGGAGGTGAAAGAGGCTTGACGCCTTATCCGGTTAGCAGCAGCCCCAGCATCAGCACAACCCAAATCGCCATAACCATCACGGCGAATAGGGCCAATATCGCTGCCCGCACAATCGCCGAAAGGCGGCTGAGCTGATAAGCCTCACGCAGTTGGCGATAGAGATGGAATGGCGCATAGAGCAGCAATGGCGTCAGCACATAGGCCGATTTGGTGAAGGATGCCAAGCTGATAACCACCCCCAGCACCATCATAAAACTGATGGAATAGGTGATGAATACGGTGTGATCATAAAGGCGATAGCGCCGGTTGAATGGAAACAGCAGCCAGACAAAGGGCAGGCTTAGCGGGATCAGCAGCCAGCTATATTTATGGGCATTTCCGTTCACTTTGAGCAGAGTCAAGTCGGGGTTGGCCTTGGCATCTTTCCACGCCTTATCCATGCGTTTGGCAAAGGCAGCGCCACGGGTGTCGTTGGGATTTGATGCCTTGAAACTAATATTGGGCAATTGGGTGGAAACGGGGCTTGCCGAATTGCCAATTTTTAATCCCGTGTCATGGGTGGCGTTGATAGCCTTTAGCGCGGTGCGTAGCGACAGCAATTGACCATCCAGATTGTCAGTCGGTTGATGTGTGGCCACGGCCTGTTGCCGTGATTTTTCCAATGCGGTGATTTTGTCCTGCAATTTTTGGCTGGCAGTTTCGGTTTTCTTTTGGTTGGCCGCATCCAATTGTGGTTGAATATGCGGCGTTCCGCTCATGGCCCCAAATATGGCAAAGGTTAGAAAAACCACAAATAAAAACAAGGCAATCGGCGAAACATAGCTGGCGCGGCGTCCGGCGATATATTCGCGGGTTAGCCGCCCCGGGTGCCAGGCCAGCATCGGCAATGTGCGCCAGACCTTGCCCTCAAAATGAAACAAGCCATGCGCCAGATCGTGGACAATGGCCCACAAAGTGCGATGGACATGCGCCGCTTGGCCGCAAGCATGGCAATGGCTGCCGATCAATGCGGTGCCGCAATTCAGACAGGCGCTTTCATGGGTGTGGCCATCAGGGGCGATTTCCGCACCGGCCAATTTTGCATTTTTCCCGCCGTGATCGGGTTCAATCGCCTGTGCCAGCAGCGCGCCCTGTGCCACATCACCGATAAATTCCGAACCGTTCATAAAATCCCCATTGTTCCACCTCTTGTATAGCCTAGGAAATACAGTAGGAAATACTATCATTTATTTTTGCGTGGAGTGCGTCTTTAATGCCGAAAAAATCCTATGTCAGCCTATTGGCAGCGTTGGCGATGTTGGGGGCCATGGTCAGTTTTGCCATTCCCGCCCAAGCCACGCCCGGTGATATGAGCGTGGCGGAATTTATGAAAATGGCGGATGGACTGAAGGCCAAAGGTATTGGCGCGATGTTTTCTGGGGATTTGAGCAAAATTATGACCGAAGCCAAGGGGGCCGGTTTGAATTATCGGGCGCGTTTGGCGGCGGATAAGGCCGCTGGCAAACCACCGCATAGCTGCCCGCCGCCCAAAGCGCGGATCGACCAGAAAACATTTATGGCCCAGATCAACAACTATACCCCCGAACAACGCCAACATACCACTATGAACGCGATGATGGCCGAGTTATTTGCGAAAAATTACCCCTGCCCAAAGTGATGGGGACACAAAAAGGGGGCCGCAAAGCCCCCTTTTATCGCGTGCAGTGGTGAACGATTACCCGTCGTAATCACCACCAAGCGAATTGTTGCGTACCGGCGCGGCGGCGGTAATCCGCAAGGCTTCGGCTGATTGGCTGAGCGAGCCGATGTCATCGACCTCATCATCATCATCGGGCAGCACCCGTTGCAGCGAATTGATCACCGCTTCATGCAAATGGTCGGGGCGGACGGTTTCCTCGGCGATTTCGCGCAAAGCGACCACCGGATTTTTATCGCGATCACGGTCCACGGTCAGCTCGGCCCCGCCAGAAATCTCACGGGCGCGCTGGGCCGCCAGCAACACCAGATCAAAACGGTTGGAAACCTTATCTACGCAATCTTCAACGGTAACGCGCGCCATGGGCACTCCGGTCTATGGATGGGGAAGGGGGCCGGTTAGGGGCTGAGAGGGCAAGAGTCAAGGTTTTTGGGTGAGATAAGGTGTGTCAATTTAGCTTTGGGCGTAAATCAATGGCCGCCGTCACTTTTGCTACGGAGCTTATCCAATTTGC
>JBEAOQ010000185.1:0-3836 GCA_041164845.1 Pseudomonadota bacterium
TGGGCCGCTGTGATCGCTCTCTGGCCTGCGCCCATTCGGTGTATATTGGTGATTTCGGTTCGGTCACAGTCACCCGCAGCCGGTTTGAAGCGGGCAGCGGCGGGCATTATCTGAAAACCCGCAGCGGCCAAGTGCGGATTACCGACAACAGCTTTGACGACAGCCAAGGCCGCGACACCAATTATATGATTGACCTGCCGGCCGGGGCCAGCGGGGTGATTTCGGGCAATTATTTTGTCCAAGGGCCGGAAAACACCAACCATTACACGCTGATCGCTGTTGGCGCGGAAAGCCGGTTACACCCGTCGGATGGATTGCGAATCGAAAAAAATGTGGCGCGATTTGCCCCCAATGTTGGGTGGTCGGCGGCGCTGGTCGGGGATTGGTCGGGCGAGAGGATTACCATTGCCGACAATGATCTGGCCGAAGGGATCAGCCCGTTTCAGCGCAAAATGCGGATGGCCGACGTCAAGGAACGGCTACAACAAATGCCCGGCGCGGTCGCGCTTGGTCGCAAGATAGCGGATATTATGGGGGTTGGCCGCTAGCTGATGCGGCACCCGCTGCGTCACCACTACCCCTTGCTGTTCCAACACCGCCAGTTTTTCAGGATTATTGGTCATCAAGCGAATGGCGCGCACCCCTAGCAAGCCCAGCATCCGCGCTGCCACCGGAAAATCGCGCGCTTCGGCGGGCAGACCCAGCCGCGTATTGGCATCCACCGTGTCAAAACCCTGATCCTGTAATTGATAGGCGCGCAGCTTGTTTATCAGACCAATCCCACGCCCTTCCTGCCGCAGATAGAGCAATATACCCCAGCCGCCCGCCGCCGCTTCATCACCCATCGCCGCCAGCGCCGCATCCAATTGCGGGCCGCAATCGCATTTGCGGCTGCCCAGAATATCGCCGGTCAGACATTCGCTATGCAGCCGCACCAGCGGGGGCCTGTCGCCATTATGTTGGCCAATAATCAGCGCGACATGTTCGCGCAGATCGTCGCGGGCGCGAAAGGCGACGATCTCGGCATCGTCATATGCGGAAATGGGCAAATGGGCGCGGGCGGCGATGGTCAGATGCACCGTGGATGACCATGTGGCCAAATCATCGGCGTTTACGGCTTGGGCGATGTTGCTGGGGGTTGGGTCGGCGGGGTTGGGGTTGCTGGGTGTGGGGTTTACCAGAAAGGCCGGTAACACCCCCGCCAAACGCGCCAATTCCAGCGCGGCCTTGGCTGATGATTCATGGATCAGCGGTTCGGCGCGAAACGGGCCTTTCATCGGGGTGGCCAGATCAAGCGCGGGATCGGCAATGGCGCGGGCCAGCGCCAGATCGAATCCGTCGGCCCCGCGAATCAGCACTGGCGATTCGGGCGCGGCGGCATCGCGTTGATTGGTCAATTTCAGCGTGGCAGCGCGGGCCGATGAGATGAGCATAAGCGACGCAGAAATTTCCGTGCCAAAGCCGGTTTCGGCAGGAAGCAGGGTGAAGTGCGTGTCGACGCGGATTGGCCAGCCATGGCGCAGCGCATCCAGCGCCAGCGCCACACGGCGGGTCGCTGCGCGCATATCACCCATTGCATCGCCCATTATAGGGCAAACTCGGTTATCAGCGGCACATGATCGCTGCATTGCACCCAATCGCGGGTGTCTTCGATAATATGGTGGGCATGGGCCTTGGCCGCCAATTCGCGGCTGGCCCACATATGATCCAGCCGCCGCCCGCGATCGCCTTCGCGCCAATCCTTTGCCCGATAGCTCCACCAGCTGTAATAACGCGCCGGTGCGGGCAGCAGGGCGCGGCCCAGATCGACCCAGCCATGTGCGGCCTGGAATTTGGCGAGCGTTTCCACCTCAAGCGGAGTATGGCTAACGACTTTCAGCAAGCCCTTGTGATTCCACACATCCGATTCGAGCGGGGCAATGTTGAAATCACCGACGATCAGCGTGGGGTGGGTAAGGGTTGCCGCCCATTGCGTCATCCGCGCCAGAAAATCCAATTTTTGGCCGAATTTGGGGTTGATGTCGCGGTCGGGTTCGTCGCCGCCCGCCGGAATATAGACATTGTCAATAACCACGCCGGTATCGCCCAATTCCACCCCGACATGCCGCGCCTCGCCGTTGGCTTGCCAATCATGGCGTGATATTTCGCGGATGGGGATCCGGCTGACCGTGGCCACCCCATGATAGCCCTTTTGCCCATGCACCGCGTGGTATGTGTAACCCAGCTCGGCAAAGGCATCATAGGGAAACAGATCAGCGATGGTTTTGATTTCCTGCAAGCACAGGACATCGGGCGCGTGCTCATTGAGAAAGCGCGCGACTTGCGGCATCCGCAGGCGGACGGAATTGATGTTCCATGTAGCAATTTTGACCATGCAGGGGCTTTATGATGAATAAAGCGATTGGTCAAAGCGGTTAGTCGTCATTGCGAGCGTAGCGTGAGGCAGTCGACCTTAGGTCAGACTCTCCAGTTCAGGTGATGGATTGCTTCACTGCGTTCGCAATGACGATTTGAAAGGAAAACCCTCGTCCCGGGAGGGGGCGGTGGGACGAGGGTTCCTTGCTGCGTTCGTCACGCATGACAGGCCGTCCACTCAGGAGGTAAGGGCAACAGGGGGGAAACCCACCTCAGTCTGACCTGTCCTATTCTGAATAGACCCAATTTGCTGTCTGGCAGATGAACGAAAGCAAATCATATGTCGCCATTTGTCGCAGAATCGCGGCAATTCGTCGCGGGCGGTTATTTATGAGGACGGGCGCTGATGTCCAAATAGCGGAACAGGCTATCCGCCAAAGCCACGCCATATTGATGGCCTGACAAGCGGATTTGGGTGCGTTTGTTTTGTGCATCCAACATTGACCAAGCCGCCAGCTCCAACCCGCCCGGCGCGGCGGATTTGCGTTCAAAAACCAAAGTCATGCTGCCATATTCGGGATGTTTGCGATCACGGACATCGACCGCGATCAGATTGGCATTGCCGGTAGGTTGGATGGTGCCAAACATCGCCACATCGCGTTTAGGGTCAAGCAATGCCCCCAGCGGCGAATTGCCAATCGGCCAGCGTTGCCGTTGATTGACCTCCGAATCAATCATCCACAGGCTATGCCCGTCTGAGATAATTAGCAGCGGCACGCCCTTGGCATATTGGAAGCGAATCCGGCCGGGATTTTTCAGCGAAAACACCCCGGAAACCCGTTGGCCATTCTCGCTAATTTGGACAAAATCAGCGCGCAAGGTGGTGATAGCGCGCAAGGCCGCCACCGCACGATCAATATCGGCGGCGCGTGATTCGGTCTGACGGGTGGGGGCTTGGGGTTTGGTTTGATTTTGGGCAAATACCGCAGGGATCAATCCCCAAGCGGCTAAGCATAAGAAAAAGCGCAAAGTAAGGTTCATAGCCGGCATCATGCCACAGCCAAGATGAACCTTACTTGATCTTGGCTTCTTTGAAATCGACATGCTTGCGCACGACCGGATCATATTTGCGGAAGGTCATTTTTTCCGTGGTATTGCGTGGATTTTTCTTGGTAACATAGAAAAATCCCGTGTCGGCGGTGGACACAAGACGGATTTTGACGGTTGCTGGCTTCGCCATGACACATTCCTGAAAAAAATATATGAATTTGAGCGACGGAATAAGCCGCCGCCCATTGAGCAAGCGCCCCTGACCGATACAGGGGATAAAGTCAAGCCTGCGCGGTGAGAAAATAGCCCGCGATCAGCCCCGCGACAATCCGATACCAAGCAAATGGCGCAAAGCCAGAGCGGCTGACAAAGGCGACAAAGCCCTTGATAACCACCAGCGCAACGACGAAGGCGACGCCGAAACCAATGGC
>JBEAOQ010000186.1:0-7155 GCA_041164845.1 Pseudomonadota bacterium
ATCGCCGTGGTTGCGGCCAGATGTTCGGGCAGTTCATCAGGCGCATAGGTGGGGAATGACAGCGCGATAAGGGCGTGAAAAGGGACGCCCAGATCGACTTCGCCCGCACTGCGATCAACCAAAGCGGCGGCGGCAATCACGCTGGCCCCTTCGGCTTCAATCGCCTTAATCGCTTCGCGTGATGACAGGCCAGTGGTGACCACATCCTCGACCATCAGCACCTTGTCGCCCGCTGCCAGTGTAAACCCACGCCGCAATTCAAAGGTGCCGGTCGGGCGTTCGACGAACACAGCCTCGACCCCCAAAGCGCGGCCCATTTCATGGCCGATAATCACCCCGCCCATCGCCGGCGAGACGACGTGGGTGATGTCTTTGCGCAGATCGCGGGGCAATTTGGCGGCTAGGGCAGAGGCCAGCCTGCCCGCCCGCATCGGGTCCATCAACACCCGGGCGCATTGCAGATAATGCGCGCTGTGGCGGCCCGATGACAACAGAAAATGCCCCTCTAACAGGGCTTGGCAGCTGCGAAATTCGGCTAAAACGTCTTCTTCTAACATGAAAAGTTGGGTTCCCAAATGATGGTTATGGCGGCAAATTAGGGCAAAAATGCAGCTAAATTGCCGATAGATGCAAAAATTCCCATAGAGGCGCTTGAGGTTGCCGTAAAGCACACGTATAGCCGCCGCAAATGGGGCGCCGCAACTGTGGTGTTTCAAACCTGTTTCACGGCGATGTGGGGGGCGATTCCCATGTGCCCAATGGAAAGTGAAAGCGCAAAAGTGATGGAATTCGGGGATTTTATCCGGGCCTCTGGCCGTCAGATCAAGATTTTGGCGCTTGTCGCAGTGGGGGCGGTGGCGCTTGCCGCCGCGCCGCAAACCTCGGCAACCCCTGCGGCGGTTAACGCGGCTCCGGCTGCGCAAGTGGCGGCGGCTCCCGCTCCTGCGGCGCCAGAGGCCAAGCAACTTATCCCCAATTTGCCACGTTTTGCCGTTGCACCGGGCGGTTATACCCCGATGAAGCCGACGGCGGGCAAGGGAATGCCGGTTGACGGCGGGATCACTTTTCAAAAGCAATATACGCCCAATGGCCAATATGCCTTGTGGTTTCATGATGTAATTCTGCTGAAAGTGGTGTTTGGCGTCAGCATTTTTGTCTTGCTGCTGCTCGCCTATGTGATTTTGCGGTTTAACAAACGCGCCAATCCGGTGGCGTCCAAGGTCAGCCATAACACCCTGCTCGAAGTGTTGTGGACCGGTATTCCGGTGCTGATTCTGGTTTATATCACGGTTTATTCGCTGGATTTGCTGTCCAAGCAGTTCCACGCGGCACCGGAAAATGCCCTGACGGTCAAGGCCATCGGCAACCAATGGTATTGGACCTTTGCCTATCCCGACAATGGCGGGTTTGAGGTCACATCCAATATGCTGACCCATGAAGAAGCCGCCAAGCGCGGCGAACCTTCGCAATTGGCGGCCGATTTCCGGATGGTTTTGCCGGTGGGTGAAACGATTCGGTTGCAAACCATTGGCGCGGATGTGATCCACGCTTTTGCCGTGCCGTCTTTGTGGTTCAAGCTGGATGCGGTGCCCGGGCGGATCAACGAGAAAACCTTGTTTATCAAAGAAGCGGGCGTTTATTATGGCCAGTGCAGCGAGCTTTGCGGCGCACGGCATGGCTATATGCCAATCGTCGTCGAGGCGCTGCCGCGTGACAAATATAACGCATGGGTGCTGACCCACAAGGACGCCAAGCTGGATGGCTTGCCCAAGCCTGTGGCGGTTCCTGCCCCTGCTCCCACACCTGCTCCAATCGCGGCACCTGCGGCTGAAACTGCTGCTTCAGCGCCCGCTGCTTAAATCTATTTTGTTCAAGGCTAGACAAACATGACCGCTTCCCCCGACGCACATCATCACGCTGACGATCATGGCCACGACCATGACCACAAGCCGGCGTTTTTCGCCCGCTGGTTCATGTCCACCAACCACAAAGATATTGGCACACTCTATCTGATTTTCGCCATCTGTGCGGGGATTATCGGTGGCGGCGTGTCGGGTTTGATGCGCTTGGAATTGAAAGAGCCAGGGATTCAATATCTGCAAACATGGGCGACATTTTTGTCGCATCACAATGCGTCGATGGATGAATCGCTGCATTTGTGGAATGTGCTGATAACGTCGCATGGGCTTATCATGGTGTTTTTCATGGTGATGCCGGCGATTATCGGCGGTTTTGGCAATTGGTTTGTGCCATTGATGATCGGCGCGCCCGATATGGCCTTTCCCCGGATGAACAATATCTCGTTCTGGATGACCGTCACCGGCTTTTGCTCGCTGATGCTGTCGGCCTTTTTCCCCGGCGGCACAGGGATGGGCGCGGGCATTGGTTGGACGGCCTATGCCCCGCTATCGACCAGCGGATCGAACGGCCCAGCGGTTGATTTTGCGATTTTCTCGCTGCATTTGGCGGGCGCGGCGTCGATTATGGGCGCAATCAATTTCATCACCACCATCTTTAACATGCGTGCGCCGGGCATGACCTTGCATAAAATGCCGCTGTTTGTCTGGTCGGTATTGGTCACGGCGTTTTTGCTGTTGCTGGCTTTGCCGGTGTTGGCGGCGGCGATTACCATGTTGATTACCGACCGTAATTTTCACACCACCTTCTTTGATGCCACCGGCGGCGGTGATCCGGTGCTGTTCCAGCATCTGTTCTGGTTCTTTGGCCACCCCGAAGTGTATATTATGATCTTGCCCGGTTTTGGCATTATCAGCCATATCATCTCGCATTTCTCAAAAAAGCCAGTGTTTGGCTATTTGGGCATGGCCTATGCGATGGTGGCGATTGGCGTGGTTGGCTTCGTCGTTTGGGCCCACCATATGTATACCACGGGGCTGTCGGCGGATGTGAAAATGTATTTCACCATCGCCACCATGGTGATCGCAGTGCCCACCGGCATTAAAATCTTCTCATGGATTGCGACGATGTGGGGCGGGTCAATCAGCTTTAAATCACCAATGGTTTGGGCGATTGGCTTTATCTTCTTGTTCACCGTCGGCGGCGTGACCGGCGTGGTGCTGGCCAATGGCGGGATTGATGACAATTTCCAAGACACCTATTATGTCGTCGGCCATTTCCATTATGTGCTGTCGCTGGGGGCGGTGACCTCGCTGTTTGCCGGTTTCTATTATTGGTTCCCCAAAATGAGCGGGCGCTGGCATTCGGAATTATTGGCGCATTTGCATTTTTGGGTGTTTTTCATCGGCGTGAATATGATATTCTTCCCCATGCACTTTTTGGGGATGCAAGGGATGCCGCGTCGCTATCCCGATTACAATTCGGCCTATACCTATTGGAATCATTTTGCCTCGGTCGGCTATGCGGTGATGGCGGCATCAATCGGCATTTGGTTTATCAATATCATCTACGCCTTCACCATGGGCAAAAAGGCCGACGGCAATTATTGGGGCGAAGGCGGAAGCTCGCTGGAATGGACCCTGTCCAGCCCGCCGCCGTTCCACCAATTTGAAACCCTGCCGATTATTGGTGATGATGCACATCATTGATCTGGCCAGATAGATGGATTTCAAGTCCTCCTCGCCGCACAGGTGAGGGGGATTTGCTAGTTTGATATGACCACAACCGCATTTCTTGAACCCACTGATTGGCGCGATTTTCTGTCGCTGACCAAGCCGCGTGTGATGTCGCTGGTGATTTTCACTGGCCTGTGTGGCTTGCTGGCCGCGCCTGGCCATATCAATCCGGTGCTGGGATTTGCCGCCATTTTGTCGATCGCCATTGGCGCGGGCGGAGCGGCGGCGCTGAATCAATGGTGGGAAGCCGATCTCGACGGCGGGATGAAACGCACCGCTGCGCGGCCAATTCCGGCTGGACGGATGGAGCGGACATCGGCGCGTGATTTTGGGCTGATGTTATCGGGCGCATCTTTGTTGATAATTGGGCTGGCCAATGGCTGGTTGGCGGCGGTGATTTTGGCGCTGTCGATATTTTATTATGCGGTGATTTACACCATTTGGCTGAAACCGCGCACCCCGCAAAATATTGTGATTGGCGGCGGCGCGGGGGCTTTCCCTCCGATGATCGGTTGGGTGGCAGTGACCCATGATATTACCGCAATGCCGGTGGTGTTGTTTCTGATTATTTTCTTTTGGACGCCGCCGCATTTTTGGGCTTTGGCGCTGTTTGTTCAATCGGATTATGCCAAGGTCGGGATACCGATGATGCCGGTGGTGGCCGGAGAAAAATCGACGCGGCGCCAGATTTTTGCCTATACGCTGGTGTTGGTACCGCTTAGTTTGGTGCCCTATGCCATTCATGGTGTGGGGCTGATTTACGCCATTTCGGCCTTAGTGCTGGGGCTGGGATTTATTGCCTATGCGTTGCCAGTGGCGCGGCGGATCAAACAGGGTGATGAGGATGCAATGCAGCCCGAACGCGCTTTGTTCAAATATTCGATCCTCTATTTATTCGCTATTTTTACCGCTCTGGTGGTGGATCACTGGTTGCCGATAACGATGTAAGGGCGCAAAGGACGCATATGACCCAAGAACATGACACATCGCCAGAGGTAATTCGGCAAGCAACCATCCGGCGGCGCAACCGCGCTATGGCCCTGACTTTGGGGGTGTTGGTGGTGCTGTTTTTTGCCATTACCGTGGTGAAAATGGCGCATTGATCGGGATATGAACCTGTCGCACAGCTTGGCCGATCCAGCGGCGCGCAACAAACGCACCGGGTTTATCGCGGCATGTGGGGCGCTGTTGATGTTGGGTTTGGGCTTTGCCTCGGTGCCGCTTTACCGGATATTTTGTGCGGCGACAGGCTTTGGCGGCACGCCGGCACGGGCCAGCGAAGCCCAAGCGAATGGCGTGAAATCGCTTGCGGGCCACCGTATTTCGATCCGATTTGATGCCAATGTTGATCCCGGCATGGGCTGGGCGTTTCACCCCGAAGTGACCACCGCCAGTGTGGTCATCGGTGCACGGAATTTGGCTTTTTTTGAGGCGGAAAATCTGACTGATCGGCCGATCACCGGACAGGCCAGCTATAATATATCGCCCGATGAAGCGGCGGTCTATTTTACCAAGGTGCAGTGTTTCTGTTTCACGCGGCAGGTGCTGGCGCCGCATCAAAAGCTGCGGATGCCGGTTAGCTATTATGTCGATCCGAAAATTCTGGCTGACAAAGAGGCGAAGGATGTGGCGCAGATCACCTTGAGCTATACATTTCATCCACTTCCCGCCGGAAGTTGAAAATCCGCTGAAAATTGCCTTTAGTCCCTTTACCGCAAGGCTTGTGGCGGTTAAGGGCGAGGGGAAATTTCTCACCTTCGGGCGTTTGGCGTCCGTATTGCACAGATTTTAGGGGACTAAACAGCCATGTCCGGAACCAAGACCCACGATTACCACATTCTGCCGCCCGACATTATGCCTTTGATTGGGGCATTTTCGGCACTGCTGATGACCAGCGGCGGCGTGATGTATATGCATGACATGGCCGGCGGAAAATTTGTCTTGCCGCTGGGTTTTGGCTTGGTGCTGCTGACATTTTGGCAGTGGTGGACCAAGGTCATTGCCGAGGCCCATGCTGGCGATCATACGCCGGTGGTGCAACTGCATTTGCGCTATGGGATGATTTTGTTCATCGCTTCCGAAGTCATGTTCTTTGTCGGCTGGTTTTGGTCATTCTTTGATTTTTCCTTATTTCCCAATGAAATTGCTAAGGTAAGCGGTGGGCAATGGCCCCCCAAAGGGCTGGAAGCGGTGTTGGATGCTTTCGACCTGCCCTTGCTCAATACGTTGATTTTGCTGTGTTCGGGCACGACGGTCAGCTGGGCGCATCACAGCCTGATCCACAATAACCGCGCCAATCTGAAAACGGGATTGTGGCTTACGGTTGCTCTGGGGATATTGTTCACCTCGCTTCAGGTGTTTGAATATGCCCATGCGCCCTTTGCCTTTGGCCATAATACCTATGGCTCGGCCTTTTATATGGCGACGGGTTTCCACGGTTTTCATGTGATTATCGGCACGGTGTTCCTGATTGTTTGCCTGTTTCGCACCTATAAGGGCCATTTTACCCCGCGTCAGCATTTCGGTTTCGAAGCGGCGGCTTGGTATTGGCATTTTGTTGACGTGGTGTGGTTGTTTCTGTTTGCCGCGATTTATGTGTGGGGCAATTGGGGCTTTGCGGTTGATTAATTTGCGATTGGGGTAACGTAATCATATGAAACCCCGTCTGCCGTTGTTTGCCACATTGGTGGTTTTCCTAGCCGTGGCCGTGATGCTGCGGCTAGGTTTTTGGCAGTTGGAACGGCGTCAGGAAAAAGCAGCTCTGTTGGCCCATTACACAGCGGCGCAAGCGGTGAATGCGTCGGTTCCATTTCCGTTAGACGCCAAGCGGGGTGAAAAGCTGCTCTATCGCCATTCCACGCTCACTTGCCGCAATCCGCGTGATTGGCTGGCGCTATCGGGGCGCGATGGTCATGGCCAATCGGGCATGATGCATGAGGCGCTGTGCGAAGTGGCTGGCGGCGCAGCCCATGTGGTGATTGGCTGGTCGCGCAATCCGGCGACGCCGGCATGGCAAGGCGGTGCAGTTAGCGGGATAATCGCCGCAAGGGGCAAGCATGGCCTGCGCTTGATTGCCAATCCACCGCTGGCGGGTTTGGCGGCTAATGCTTTGCCCAATCCGCGTGATATTCCCAATAATCATCTGTCTTATGCGGTGCAGTGGTTCCTGTTTGCCGCTACCGCTTTGGTGATTTATGGCATTGCCTTGCGCAAGCGGATGCTTGCTTAAGCAGCATCTCGGCGCTAACCGCGCTTGTATGGAATATATCAGCACCAGAGCCAGCGCGCGTGATTCTCAAAACGCGACTTCTCAAAATGCCATACCGCTTGATTTCAAAGCCGTGACGCTGGCCGGTTTGGCGGGCGATGGCGGGTTATATGTGCCCAAGCTGTGGCCGAAATTTACGCCCGACGACATTGCCGCGATGGCCGGTCTGCCCTATGCGGAATTGGCGGCGAAGGTGATGCAGCCGTTTGTTGGCGATTGTCTGACGCCGGAACGCTTGCTGGAATTGTGCCGCATGGCCTATGGCCGGTTTGCCCATGCCGCCGTGACCCCGCT
>JBEAOQ010000187.1:0-5329 GCA_041164845.1 Pseudomonadota bacterium
CAGAGCTTCATAATCACTCGCCAGAAGAGAGGGTTAGT
The DNA here is from genome assembly GCA_041164845.1 of Pseudomonadota bacterium. GTDB lineage: Bacteria > Pseudomonadota > Alphaproteobacteria > Sphingomonadales > Sphingomonadaceae > Novosphingobium. Next base: position 39 of record JBEAOQ010000187.1, read on the forward strand.
CTTGGGATTATTCAGGAGCGACATCATGCCATTAATTGGATTATTGGATATGATGGTCTCGATTGGGATGAAGTGACCACGGACACATGATGTGAGCAGGTGTCGTTGAGTCTAGAAATCCCCATAAACCTCTGCTAAGATATTCTTATGACCACCCCCCCCGAAACCACCTTCACCACAACCCGCCGCGTGTCTTGCGATGGGGCTACTGATATTGCGCCTGCTTTGGGGCATCCACTTGTGTGGTTACAGATTGATGAGCGCGGGTTTGCCGAATGTGGCTATTGTGACCGGCGGTTTGTGTTGGAGGATGCGGCGGGGCATTAGGCTGTGGTTTGATTTGACAGTCCCCACCCCTAACCCCTCCCTGAAGGGGAGGGGGATTAAGAACGTGATCGCCCTAGCACTTCGCTGCGCAGTCGCTATATCACGCCTATGACTATACAAAACGATCCCCGCGCCCTGCTTTATGCTTCGGGTAAATTGTCGCCGGATGAGGCGCAGGCTTTGGTGCGCAAGACTTTGGCGCGCTGTGATGATGGTGAGCTGTTTTTGCAATTCAGCGCCAGCGAGGCGTTTGGCTTTGATGATGGCCGTTTGAAAACCGCCGATTATTCGCGTGAGGCGGGGTTTGGTTTGCGCGGGGTTTCGGGCGAGATGACCGGATTTGCCCATGCCAATGATATTTCTGCCGCTGCCATTGCCCGTGCGGGGGAAACGCTGACCCTGCTGGACCCCAGTGATGCGCCGCGCCCAGCCCCACCGCGTGCCAGCAACCGGCATTTATACAGCGATGAATCCCCATTGGACGGCATAGATTTTGCCAAAAAAGTGGCATTGTTAGAGGTGATTGACGCAGCTGCCCGTGCGCGTGATCCACGGGTAGCGCAGGTCAGTGCATCACTGGCGGCCAGTTGGTCGGTGGTGGAAATTATCCGTGCAGATGCTGCGCCGATGATGGATGTGCGCCCGCTGGTGCGGCTGAATGTGTCGATTGTGGCCGAACAGAATGGGCGGCGCGAGACGGGTTCATTCGGCATGGGCGGACGATGGATGTATGATGATCTGTTCGATCCGGCCAATTGGAACCGCGCGATTGATGAGGCTCTGGCGCAGGCCTTGGTCAACCTTGAGAGTGTGGCGGCACCGGCGGGGGAATTTACCGTGTTGCTGGGGCCGGGTTGGCCCGGGGTTTTGCTGCATGAGGCAGTGGGGCATGGGTTGGAAGGTGACTTCAACCGCAAGGGCACCAGTGCCTTTTCGGGGCGGATTGGCGAGCGGGTCGCGGCCAAGGGGGTGACGGTAGTTGATGATGGCAGTTTGATCGGGCGGCGCGGATCGCTGTCGATTGATGACGAAGGCACGCCGACACAGGAAAATGTGTTGATTGAGGATGGGATTCTCAAAGGCTATATCCAAGATCGGTTGAATGCGCGGCTGATGGGGGTGGCCCCGACCGGCAATGGACGGCGCGAAAGCTATGCCCATGCGCCGATGCCGCGCATGACCAATACATTTATGCGCGGCGGCCAAGATGATCCCGCCGAGCTGCTGTCACGGGTCAAAAACGGGATTTTTGCCAAGAGTTTTGGCGGTGGGCAGGTGGATATTACCAGCGGCAAATTCGTGTTTTCCTGCACCGAGGCTTACCGTGTCGAGAATGGCAAAATCGGTGCGCCGATCAAGGGGGCGACGCTGATTGGCGATGGGCCAAGTGTGCTGACCCGGGTTATGGGGTTGGGCAATGATATGGCGCTGGACGAAGGTGTCGGGGTTTGCGGCAAGGGCGGGCAGTCGGTGCCAGCGGGCGTGGGTCAGCCGACGACATTGATTGATGGGATCACGGTTGGCGGCACGGCTTAAGCATGGGTTCATGTTACCCGCTGTAGGTTTTGCTGTTGATCTGGTTAGGAGCGGTGCGATGCGCGGATTTGGATATGGCTTGTTGGCGGCGGCGGTGGTTTTGGCCCTGCCGGTTTCGCACCCTGTGTTGGCCAAAGAAAAATTGACCGGAGAGCAGGAATTGGCCAAAATCCTGAAAGATCGGGTGGCGGGTAAGCCGGTGAGCTGTATCTGGATGCGTGAAGCCAATAGCACGCAGATCATTGAAAAAACCGCGATAGTCTATGATGCGGGCGGGGTAGTTTACGTTAATCGGCCCAAATTCCCGCAAAGCCTGCATGAGGATGATATTCTGGTGACAAAGACCTGGAATGGCCAGCTGTGTAACATGGATACGGTGCAATTGATGGACCGGACAGGCGGGTTTTATAATGGCTTTGTCGGGCTGGAGGATTTTGTCCCCTATCGCCGGGTGGCAAAGGTGAAGTAATCGGTTTTACTAACGCACCCCCTCCGTCAGCACTTCGTGCTGCCACCTCCCCCGAGGGGGGTAGGATTTTTAGGGCGGGCCTTCCCCTTCAAGGGCGAAGAATTTAGAAAACTATGCTATTCATACGCAATTCTGCGATTTTGTCATCGCTGAAATGCAAAATATCGCGCAGCACCGCGTCGGAATGTTCGCCCAAAACCGGCGGGGCGCTTGGCGGGGGTTGCGGTGCATCGACATAGCGGATGCTGCGATTAACGATCGGGATTTGACCAAGGGTTTTGTGTTGGGTTTGGACAACCATCTCACGCGCCACGGCTTGGGGTTGAGCCAAGGCTTCGCGCACGGCTAGGATCGGGGCGTGGGGCACTTGATGCGCGGTGAAGATGCCCACCAATTCACCCACCGTTTTTAGCGTGGTCAGGCTTTCGATGCGGGCGTTGATCTCATCACGGGCATCGCGGCGTTTTTCCAAGCTGTTGAAGCGGTCATCATCGGCCCAATCATCCATGCCCAATGCCTGGCAGATATTGCCCCAAAAGCTGTTCATTAAACAGGCGATAACGATCGAACCATCGCTGGCCGCGAAACTGCCATAGGGCACCAGATTGGGATGTTGCGAACCCTGTGGTGCGGGGTCTGTATCATTAAACCACGCCATTTGCGGCAGATAAGACAGCAAGCCAAACATGCCATCGAGCAGGCTGATGTCGATCAAACACCCTTTGCCGGTTTTTTCACGTTCATAAAGCGCGGCCAAAATGGCGATGGGGCCATTGATGCCGCCGACCAGATCGCCCATCGGCAGACCCAGTTTTACCGGCATCTGGCCCTTTTCGCCATTGACGCTGAGCGCGCCGGACAGGGCCTGCATGACAATATCAAAGCTGGGCTGATCGCGCAGGGGGCCATTCATGCCGAAGCCCGAAATGCCGCAATAGATCAGACGGGGGTTGATGGCGGCAAGCGTGGCATAGCCCAGCCCCAGTCGTGCCATTACATCGGGGCGGAAATTTTCGATGATAATGTCGGATTTGGCGGCGAGGTCTTTGGCTATTTGCACGGCTTGTGCGGTTTTTAAATCCAGCACGATGCTTTTTTTGCCGCGATTGATGCTGAGGAAATAATGGCTTTCCCCATCGCGGATCGGCGGAAAAGTGCGGGTTTCATCGCCGGTGCCGGGGGGTTCGATTTTGATAACTTCCGCGCCCAAATCGGCCAAGGCCAAGGACGCCGCTGGGCCGGACAGCACACGGGTGAAATCCAGCACGCGAATGCCGGAGAGGGGGCCGAGATAGGGGGCGGATGGGGTGGTCATGGATACATATGCCAGAAAAAAGAAAATTTGGGGGCTATTTGCCCCCATCCCCCCTTGACGTCTGCCGACGAGATCGAGCGCTTTCGTGCAACAAGGTGCTTAATTTCGTCGCAAGAGATTAATGGGGTGCAGGGGCATAAAGCCCCCGCAAAAATTTGATGGAACCCTCTTTAATTTAACTGGAGAGGATTCCGTTTTTTTCTTAACCCTTGCTCGGTAATTCGGCAATTGAGGTGCCGAAGGCTGACAATTCGCCGCGATGGGTGGTGGCTTTTTGCGACACTTCGACGAATTTCTTGCCATTTTCTTCGAATTTGCGCGTGACCGTGCCGTCGATGAACATCGCATCGCCATCGGGATTGTGGCGGCGGATTTGGCAATCGGATTTGGTCAGGAAGCCATCATCGCCGATCCAATTGGTCATGTGGTGGGTCAGCCAGCTGCAACGCTCTGGGCCGTAATCATAGGCACCGGGAGCGCCGACTTCGAGGGCGAATTCTTCATCCCAATGCACCCGCTCGGGGCAATCTGGCACATTGAAGCGGTTTTTAATCGCCAGACCCGGGTGGGCTTGTTGCATTTTCCACGCCATTTTGTTGGCGCGGATATAGAGGCCGCCCCAACCTTGGGCATAGCCGATAAAGCCGGTGACGGTCATTGGCCCCTTCATCATGCGCGGCAGGGCTTGGCCTTCGGTGACATCCTCCCAATAGCGGGGGATTGCGCCGCGCACTTCTTCATTGGCATAAATATCAGAAAATTCAGCCAGTTGTTCTTCGGTAAAGGGAACCACGCGGCCACGGGCTTCGGTATATTTGGTGCCGCGTTCGCGGGCTTCGTCGCGGTCGGTGCGGAATACCCAGCTGTCGCCTTCGGATACTTTGTCGCCGTGCTGGTTAAAGAAATCCACGTGATAGATTTGCTGGAACGAACGGCCAGCAAATTTGGTTTGATGCTCAACCAGATCTTTTAGATAGGCTTCGGTGCGGATGGTGTCATTGCGCAGCACCGGCTTGTGCCATGTCCAATCGGCCCCTGCCCACATTGCATGAACCCCCGACAGACCGCCGCAATAGCCCGAAATGATCCGGCTGGTGCTGAACATAAAGCTGGGGAGCGCGACGATGCTGCCATATTTGGTTTTGGCGGCATAGTCGGGGTCGCACCACAAGGGGTTATCATCGCCGATGCCATGGGCATAATGGCGGATGGCATCGCGGCTGGCTTCGTAATTCCACGGCTCGACGGTGTTTTCGATTTTGACACCGATCCGCTTACGCAGGTCATCAAGGCCCGCTTCGGTGATTTTGGGGAATTTATTGGTGGACATGTTGGCTTCTCCTGAAATTGAAATTTTGGTAAAAATATGCGGGAATTTGTTTATTCAACGGGGCAAGTGCGGCAAAGCGACCCAGTTCGTTTTTGGTAGGCTCAAGTGATGGATTGCTTCGCTGGGCTCGCAATGACGGGGTCAGCGACTCTCGCCGCTTCACGGTCGCGGAGCATTTTGCGATGCACCTTGCCCGCTGGGGTTTTGGGTAATTCGGTGACACATTCGACGATGCGTGGAAATTCATGCGCGGCGAGACGGCTTTTGGTAAACTCTTGAAGTTCTTTGGTAAATATATCGCTGGCGGGGCGGTT
>JBEAOQ010000188.1:0-10786 GCA_041164845.1 Pseudomonadota bacterium
GGTGTGACCTATTTCAAACTGCCCGACGCCGCCGCTGGCACACCTTGTGCAGCGCGAATCTACACCGCCACCATCGACAGCCGATTGTGGGCGGTGGATGCGGAAAATGGCAAGCCATGCAGCGGTTTTGGCGACAATGGCGGGGTCAATCTGTTGAAAGGGATGAGCGCGGCCCCCAAAGGCTATTACCATGTGACATCGCCGCCAACCATCATTGCTGGGAAACTGGTGATGGGCGGCTGGGTGACCGATGGCCAGATGATGGGCGAGCCTTCGGGGGTTATCCGCGCCTATGATGCCATAACCGGCAAATTATCTTGGGCATGGGATATTGGCCGTCCGGAACGGTCTGGTGAGCCGGGCGCAGGGGAAACCTATACCCCCGGCACGCCAAACAGTTGGAGCGTGATGAGTGCCGATGCCGCACTGGGCCTAGTCTATGTGCCGATGGGCAATGCCACGCCCGATTATTATGGCGGTCAGCGGACACCGGCGATGGACAGATATTCCAGCGCGGTGGTGGCGCTGGATGTCGCCACGGGCAAACCACGCTGGCATTTTCAGACCACCCACCACGATCTGTGGGATTATGATGTCGCATCGCAGCCGGTGCTGCTGGATCTGGCCGATGGCCGTCCGGCTTTGTTGCAACCGACCAAGCGCGGCGAATTGTTCCTGCTGGATAGGCGCACAGGTGTGCCGATTGCCAATGTCACCGAACAGCGCGTTCCGGTCAGCCATGCCGTGGGTGAGCGATCTTCGCCCACCCAGCCATTTTCCACCGGCCTGCCCAATTTTCGCGGAACGATGCCAAGCGAAAAGACCATGTGGGGCATGGCGCTGTTCGATCAGGCGTGGTGCCGGTTGCGGTTTAAGCAAGCGCGGTTTGATGGGCCGATGACGCCGGTCGAGGCGGATCGGGCTAGCGTAACATGGCCCGGATCCTTGGGCGGGCATAATTGGGGCAGTGTCGCGGTTGACCCTGTGACCCGCATCGCCATCGTCAATTCATCGCATGTGGTGACCTATAGCCGGTTGATCCCGCGCAAATTGGCCGATGCCATGGGGTTGAAACCGGTGCCCAAGCCCAGCTATGAAAATGTCGCGGGGCCGGTGGCGCAAGCGGGCACACCCTATGCGGTGTCGGTTGCGCCTTTCCTCTCGCCCTTGGTCGCGCCCTGCACCCAGCCGCCCTATGGCATGATTAGCGCGGTGGATTTGAACAGCCGCAAATTGCTGTGGCAAAAGCCTTTTGGCACGATGCGCGACAGTGGCCCTTTGTTGCTGCACACCGGTCTGCCGATCCCGATGGGGGTGCCCAATATTGGCGGCGCGGTGGTAACGGCATCGGGGCTGGCCTTTATCGGCGCGACGCAGGAACATGAATTTCGCGCCTTTGATATTCATAGCGGGCGCGAATTGTGGAAGGGGCGATTGCCAGCGGGCGGCAATGCCAATCCGCTGACCTATTGGTCGGCCAAATCGGGGCGGCAATTTGTCGTGATTGCCGCCGGTGGGCATGGCGGGATCCTGTCGGGCTATAGCGACAAGTTGATAGCCTATGCATTGCCGATTGCTGGTAAGAAATAAGGATTTGATATGAGTATGATAGCTGTTGTTACCGGCGCAACGCGGGGGTTGGGGCGGGGCATTGCCCGTGGGCTGGCATCTGCTGGGGCAACCGTCTGCGTCACGGGGCGCAATGCGGCGGAACTGGCTGCTGTGTCGGCCGAGATTATTGCGGCGGGGGGCAGAGCTTTGGCGATACAATGCGACCATAGCGATGATGAACAGGTGGCAGCAGTCTTTGCCCAAATGCAGCGCGAGTTGGGCGGCATTGATATTTTGGTGAATAACGCCGCCGCCGTCTATCCTGAATATTTGATCGCGCCCGGGGGTTTTTGGGAAAAGCCCCTGAAAATGGTGGATATGATTGATGTGGGTCTGCGGTCAAATTATGTGGCTGCATGGAATGCCGCGCCGATGATGATCGCGGCGGGCAAAGGGTTGATTGTCAGTATTTCCTTCTATGGCGCGGTCTCATATTTTCATGGCGCGGCCTATGGCGCGGCCAAGGCGGGCACCGATAAGATGATGGCCGATATGGCGGTGGACTTGGCCCCACATGGGGTGGCGGCGGTGTCGCTGTGGCCCGGATTCATCCTGACCGATGCGGTGCGGGCCATGCCGCCGGAGCATATTCCCGATGATTTGCGGGCGATGTTGCCGCATTGGGAGACGCCAGAGTTTACCGGATTAGTGATTGCTGCGCTGTGGCGCGATTCCGGCCTGATGGCGCTCAATGGACAGGCGTTGATCGGGGCGGAACAGGGTGAGCGGCTGGGCGTCAAGGACACCGACGGCAAGCAGCCGATGTCGTATCGTGCGACTATGGGCGCGCCCGCCCTGCCATTTACCCCAGCGGGAGGCGGCGCATGATCGAGGCGGTGCTGGTTGTCTTGACCAAGGCGCGTCTGGGCCGCGAGGCGGACTTGGATGATTGGTATAGCAACATCCACATCCGCGATGCCTTGCGTTTTCGCGGATCAATCGCTGCCCAGCGGTTCAGCCGCAGCGCGGATCAGCCGATGGACTTGCCCGCCAGTTTTGATTGGCAGTGTCTGGCGTTATATGATGTATTTGATGCGCCGCGATTTTCACGTGAGCATTGGGAAAACGCGTTGACCAGCCGGATGATGGTGACCGACGCATTTGATGACAGCGTGTTGGAAGATTACCATTATTACCCGCTGGCATTCCGCGACAATGACCCCGAAACGCCGCATAGGGGCGGGGTGATTTTGGAACAGTTGAACGCCGCGCCGGGGCAAGATGCCGCGTTTCGTGATTGGTATATTGATGAATATCTGCCGCAAGCCGCAAGGCGGGCGGGTGTGCAATCGGCGGGGTTTGCGATGTTTCGCCAGTATGGCCAGATGATCCCGACCACACCGAGCCATCAATATGTTGGCATATATAAGGTGAATGACTCCGCCGCGTGGCAGAGGTGGCAGGACAGCCCGCTGTTGACCGAGGCGGCTTGCGTCGATCAGGCATCCATGCGGATAACCCATTGGGATTGGTTGACCGCGAAGCTGACCAAGGATGCGGTGCAGAACCCAGATTCGCAAGGCATGGCCGCCGAAGAAGCGGCCCGCCTGCGGATGGGCGATAGGGTGTTGACATCGGGGACGGAGAAGCTGGGCGCGGGTTAACGCTGGCAAGACTACCATCGCCGCCGCATTTGCACGCTGCGCCGCCGCGCCCGCAACTGGGTTTGGCGCATGTCAGGCGCAATTATGGGCGTATCTGCTGGCAGCTCACCGCGCAGATCGGCCAGATCAACCAGCCGCAGTGTCGGCTGCGGCCCGCTGCTGGCTTCGGTCCAACGCAGCATGATCGCGCCTTCGCTATGGCCACCGGGATCAAGCCAATTGGGGATGCCGGGATCATCCAGCGCTATCACCGCCCGAAAAACACCATCGCTGTCAATCCGCGCTTGCCCGCCATTGAGGCTGGATTGATGGTTCATCCAGTCCACGCTGTTCCACAGCATATCAGACAGCTGGACATTCCAATAGAGCACATGATCGGGCAGATCGGTCTCTAGCAACAACACTTTGCCCGGTTCTAGGCGGAACAGGCCTTGGTAATAATGCTGGCCCTGCACCCCGCCTTGTCCGGCCCAATCATCATGTTCCAGCCGATTCCATAATCCTTTAGCGCGTTGGGCGGCGATGAAGCCCAGCGCCATGCCCGACAGGCGTTTGGGATAGGCGGCCAATGCGGTGAGGCGTTCGGTGATTTCGGCGGCGGTGCGGCGGCGGGGGTTATGGGGCCTGTCGGTCCGGTCAATCGCCACCCGCGCTTCGCGGCCCACGCCCCAATCATAGCTGGCCTGGCGCAGGGTCAGCGAGCGGGCAGTAGGATCAAGTTGGTGCCAATCTCCCACCCAATCCGCCGGTTTTTGCGCGCTGAGCAACAGCGAAAACCGCCCCTGTGCATCCAGCGCCAATATATCAAAATCCAGCAGGCCGAGCGATGGCCCCGCTGTGTCCATCACCCCCAGCCCGCCAGCGGTGATGTCCATCAACAAAAATAGCCCATCGCCGCGTTCCCCGCTCAACACATAATTGCCCGTGCCATCAATCGTCGCGGTGCCATAGATAAAATCGGGATTGGTGCCGACGCAGTGGAGATGGCTGTTCACGGCGGGGACGAAATCGGGAAAATCGGCGTCAGCAAAGGCGGTGAACCAACCCGATGCCAGCGTCATCCACAACAGGCGGTCAGCTTCGGCCATGGCTTGCGGATCGGCGGGGTCAGCCAACAAGCCAAGCTGGTCTGCGCTTGCCCCGAATGCGGCGATCCGGCTGTCCCAGTCGTTCATATATAAGCGCCATAGGTGGTGATATAATCGGCGTAAACCTGTTCAACCTGTTCGCGGGTCAGGCCATAATCGGCCAGTTGATATGTATGTTGGCCATGTTTGTCCGATGGATTGGCTGCCCACCAATTGCTGACTGCGGTCTGTGTGGCTTCGGTAAAGTCCATTTCGGCATGGGCATAAACCTGCCGCACCGCCGCAATCGGATCGGCAACGATATCTTTGAAGCGCAGATCAAGCACTTGCACCTGCGGATTGGCCTTGCGCCAGGCCATGGAGGCGACTTGGCCATCATGCCACAGATGCAGCAATTCCTGCCCCAGCGCCGCCCGGTCAATATCTGGAAAGCTGATCGCGCGGATAACCTCGATCAGCCGCGAGATCGAAGCCATGACGGTGGCCGGATCGCGGTGCGGTTGCACCAGCACCGCATCGGGATAGGCGGCGAACAGTTCGGGCAAATGATAGGCATGTTCCTGCACTTTCAGCACCCAGCGGTTGCGCGGGTTCTTCCATGATAGATGTTGCAGCCACATTTTATGCACCTGATAGCCAAAGCGCGTGTCAGCTTGGCGATACCATTGATAATAGCCGGGCAGGCTGAACAGCATCGTCGGGTTGATCCCCTGAAACGCGGTTTCCAGAATCATGCCGCATTCCTGGGGGATACGTGCGCCTATCGGGTGGGCTTTGAGCACATCAGCCCACACCCCGCCGAAATTAGCGGCGACATAGGCATCAAAACCATCGGCACGCGAATCAGTAGCAAATGTCGCAGCCTCTGGCGGCGGGGAAGGTGCGGCGACTTCCCATTGCAGCGGGGTGCGCACCTGTGGGTCGGCCCCGATCAGCGCATGCAGGATGGATGTGCCGCAGCGGGGCAGGCCAAGGATGAACACGGGTCGATCAATTTGGACATCGGCAATCTGCGGATGGGCAGCGCGATCGGCGACAATCGCCGCCAGCCGCGCCAGATTATCCTGAAACTGCGCCATTACCCGCAGCCGACCATCGTCGGACAGGCCCGTTTCAACGTCCAACGCGACAAGGGCGGCGGCAAGGCCCGGCAGGGTGCCAGCGGCGATGTCACCCGTCAGGCCCGCTGCCGCAAGCATATTTTCAGCTGTTATCATGGTGGCAGGTTAGGCGGGCAAAAACCGCTCTCACCCGTCTTGGGATAGGGGCGGGCAGCGGGCTGGGCGGCAATCTGGGATGCATCGTTTGCAAGAGACTGATCGGACTGGGGGACACGTGCCGGACATATATGACTATATTATAGTTGGTGCAGGCTCATCGGGCTGTGTGCTGGCCAACCGTCTGTCGGAAGATCCGCAGAACCGCGTGCTATTGATTGAGAGCGGGCCGGATGACAAAAGCCAGCTGATCCGAATGCCGCGTGGCGTGGGCAAGCTGCTTAATCCGGCCAATCCGCATGTCTATGCCTATCCTGTAACCCCCGCTGGCAATCAGCCGCAGGAATTGTGGTTGAAGGGACGGGCGATTGGCGGATCGAGTTCGATCAACGGCATGGTCTATATGCGCGGTGCCCCGCAGGATTATGATGATTGGGCCAAGGCGGGTTGCATTGGCTGGGGTTGGGATCGGATTGGTGCGCAATTTCTAAAGCTGGAAGATCATGTGCTGGGCGCAGATACATGGCGCGGCAGTGGTGGCCCGCTGAAAATATCACGCCATCCCAAGGGCAACCCGCTGTGTCAGGCGATTCTGAATGCAGCGGGCGAGCTGGGCGTGCCCGAGGTTGAAGATGTCAACCACACGGACGTCGTCGCCGATCAGGGCATGGGCTATCAGACCCTCACCACCTATCAGGGCAAGCGTTTTTCGGCGGCGCGGGCCTTTTTGGATCCGGTGCGGGGCCGCGCCAATCTGGATATTCTGACCGGCGTGCGGGTTGAAAAAATTCTGTTCGACGGCAAACGGGCCTGCGGCGTGCAATTGGGCACCCGTGATATTGCATGCCGGGGCGAGGTGATTTTGAGCGCGGGCGCGGTGGAATCGCCCAAACTGTTGGAACTCTCGGGTATTGGCGATGCGGCGCGGCTGACATCACTGGGGATCGCGCCGCTGGTTCACAGCCGATTAGTGGGCGAAAATCTGCGCGAGCATCGCTATATGGGGACAGACTGGCGGGTAACCGGTGGAAGCTCCAATCAGAAATTGCAAGGGCTTGGCCTGATCGCCTCGGTGCTGCGTTATTTTCTGTTCTCGAACGGCCCGATGACCGATGCCGCGCATGAGGTCGGCGGTTTTATCAAAACCCAGCCACAGCTTGACCGGCCCGATGCGCAGATTGGCTCGATGTTGGTGACGATGGGGGTGAATGACCAAGGCCAAGTCACGCTCGACAATTTCCCCGGAATGCGCATTCTGGGCTATTTCACCCGGCCAGAAAGCCGTGGTTGGTCGCATATAACATCCGCCGACGCGGCACAGATGCCCGAGATCAACGCCAATCATTTTGCCGAAGATATAGACCGGCACAAGGCGCTGGATCTGTTCAAATGGTTGCGCAAGCTGGGCGGACAAGCGGCGCTGGCGGGTTGGGTGGTCGAGGAAGTGGGCGCGGGGGCGCAGATACGCAGCGATGAGGATATTCTGGCCAATTTGCTCAAACTTGGCGGCACCAGTTTTCACATCGCGGGCACTGCCGCAATGGGGGCGGATGCGGGCAGCGTGGTTGATCCGCAATTGCGGGTGCGCGGGGTCGATGGTCTGCGGGTGTGTGATACCTCGATCATGCCGACGCTGGTTTCCGGAAATACCAATGCCCCCGCCATGGCGATTGCGATGAATGCGGCGGATATGATTTTAGCGAAAGAGCAATTCTAATGAGCATTCCCTATACCCAAATCGACCAGCTGTTTATTGACGGGGCATGGGTTGCCGCCGAAGCCGGCTTTGAGCCGGTGATGAATCCGGCCACTGGCGCAATAATCGGCCATGCGCCATTGGCCAGCATGGCCCAAGTCGAGGCCGCCATCGCCGCCGCCCGCCATGCCTTTGACCATGGGCCATGGCCGCAGATGACGATGGATCAACGCGCCGATGTGATGCAGCGGATGGTTGATGCCTTACGCGCGCGGCAGGCGGATATTGCCGCGCTGATTGTGGCCGAAGTTGGCTGCGCGCAACAGATTACCCATGGGATGCAGGTGGCTAATCCGATCAACCATCTGGTGGCCGCGATTGCCTCGGCGCGGCGCGATGGGCCAGATCGGCTGCCGGTAGAAATAAGCCCGAATATGTTTTTCCCCGGTGGCCCGCAGAGTATTGGCGGCACCACCGTGGTGCGCGAACCATTCGGAGTGGTCAGCGCGATTACCGGCTATAATTTCCCATTCCTGCTCAATCTGGCCAAGATCACGCCTGCGCTGCTGGCGGGTTGCACGATGGTGCTGAAACCATCGCAGTTTACGCCCTATTCGGCGCTGTTATTCGGCGAAATTTGCCAAGAAATCGGCCTGCCACAGGGTGTGCTAAACATTGTGACCGGCGGGATTGCCGAGGGGCAATTGCTGTGCACCGATGCGCGGGTGGATATGGTGACCTTTACCGGATCCGAAGGCGTGGGCGCGGCGATTATGGCGCAGGCGGCACCGACATTGAAAAAAGTGCATCTGGAGCTGGGCGGCAAATCGGCGATGATTGTTCGCGCAGATGCCGATGTTCAGCGGGCGGCGGCGATGGCGGTGGGTTTCCTGTCGGTCAACGCTGGCCAAGGCTGTGCGATCCCCACCCGGCTGTTGGTGCATAACTCGATCCGTCCGGCATTTGTCGCGGTGGCCAAAGCGGTGGCAGCGCAGATAAAGCTCGGCGACGCATCTGACGCCAGCGTCACCATGGGGCCGTTGATCCGCGAAAGCCAGCGCGCTAAGGTCGAGCATTACATTGCATTGGGCATAGCGGCGGGGGCGACATTGGTCTGCGGCGGCGGGCGACCTGAGGGGTTAGAAAACGGCTTTTTCACCGAGTTGACGCTGTTTGATGATGTGACCAATGATATGGCAATCGCGCAAGATGAGATTTTTGGCCCGGTCGGCTGCATCATCGGGTTCGATAGCGATGAGGAGGCGGTGCAAATCGCCAATGATTCGCGCTATGGCTTGGCTGGCTGTATCGAAACCGCCGACGCCGCCACCGGATACCAGATGGCGCTGAAAATCCGCACCGGCAGCGTCACGCTGAACGGCGGCACCGGCACCATGAGCTATGCCCCGATTGGCGGGTATAAAAGATCAGGCGTTGGCCGCGAATATGGCCCACTGTGGTTGCGCGAATATCAGCATGAGAAGTCGGTGTTTTACCCGATTGGCTAGACCATCTTTCTCCTTTCGTTAACCCAAAAAAACCAAGAAACACGGGCAAATCCCTGCCATTAAAGCAAGGCAAAATTAACCAAACTTCAACGCCGAACCTTTACTGCATTCCTTGGTTCGGAGTGCTGGTGTGGCGAATTTGCTGGTTGCAGATGATGATTTCATGTTTCGGGAGCTTGTGCGCCTGAAGCTGGAAGCTGTCGGCCATCGCGTGCAAGTCGCCGCCGATGGCTTTGTCGCCCTGACCGCCACCTGTGCCATTCTGCCCGATTTGGTTATTCTTGATAATATGATGCCCGTGCTTTCCGGCCCAGAAGTGCTACGCGAAATCAAAAATAACCCAGAAACCAGCCACATACCGGTGATTATGCTCAGCGCCCGATCGCGTGAACAAGACATCGTCAACGCCTTACGCGAAGGCGCAGCCGATTACATCACCAAGCCGTTCATCCCCGACGAACTGACCATTCGCATTACCCGAATTCTGGCCATGATGCCCAGAAAAGCTGCCTGAAAGGATCACCATGCCCCTATTCATGGCCAATCTGTTGCTCTCACCCGCGCTGTTGCCCGCCATCGCTCAGCAGGTGAGCATTTCCGCTGTCCAATCCACGCAAAGTCCCGCCTCGGTCGGCACCAGCTTCCTGCCATCGGTCAATATGTCCGCCAACCAAGACACGCGCCCCGATTTCCCCAATGCCAACCCCGCCGCCCACCGCCCAAACCCCAACCAAATTACGGATAATACACCAGAATATCACCGCCCTATCGAAATCTACTCCGCCGCCAATCTCTCACGCATCACCTATCTCGGCTCTGGCCAAACCTCGTCATGGACCAGCCTAAGCCTTGGTTTGGTCGCGCCGATCAAACAGCACAGCGCCCTGACCTTTGAGGCCACCCGCGACCACCGCTTTGGTCTGAGCGATGTCCAAGCCATGGCCCAATTCGACACCACTTTCTCGCCCAAACTCAGCGCGCATCTGGCTGCCACCCTGACCCCCAACACCCATTTCAAAGCCAAACACAGCGTCAGCGCCGGTGCTGATTACGCTATTACGCGCCAATTTGTCGGCTCGCTTGATGCCCGCATCGCCACCTATGGCACCGGCAGTTTCACCACAATTTCCCCCAGCATCCATTTCTATCCCAAAAAATCGCCCTTCGAACTGGCGGCAACTTGGATCAACATCTGGGATCCGACCGGCAACCACACCCAAGGCTATGCGGTCAATGCAACCTATAATATCAGCGAAACCAAGCGTTTATTGGCGGGCTATGCCAATTACCCCGACACCGAATCGGGCATCACCCGCCGCGTCGATTCGCTGTTTATCGCAGCTGTCTGGCCGCTAACCGCTCGGCTTAATCTGCGCATCACCGCCGAACATGAAGTGCGCGAACTGACCTATCGCCGCAATGGCATTACCCTGTCTTTAAGCTGGCGGCTTGGCCCGCGTCGGCCCGGATAGGCGCCGCCCATGTCGCTCGAAATCCGCATCGCCACGCTTATCCTATGGGTATCGTTCATCTTTTTGGCGGTGGTGACCTGCGTGATTATTTTCCAGCTGTTCCGGCGGTTATGGATGGCCAAACATGCCGATCAACACGAAACCAACACCCAAGCCGAATTAAGCCAGTTAACCGCTGCATTATTCGCCAGTGATAGCCAAGACCCGCAAAATTCCGGCAAAAACGCCAGCCAACTGGCCAATGCGGTGGACGATGTATCGCTTAGCGTCATTGCCCAAGTGTTGACCCTGTTACGCGGCAGCGAGCGTGATCGGTTGTTGCGCGCGGTGGCCGTGTCGCAAAACCTAGCTCGCCCGATCAAACAATTGCACAAAGGCAATGTTACCAATCGGATGCGGGCATTGCGCATCCTCGAATCCTTTGATTGCGATGCCAGCTTTGCCGCCCTGCAACAGGTTTTGGATCAGCGCAATCCGCAAATTGTCAAGGAAACTGCCGCCTATATCCTCGCCCGCAATGGCGTGCCCATCGGCGCGGATCGCCTTATCAAAGCCCTGAAATTGGGTAAAAATCCGCCTTCGCTGTTTCA
>JBEAOQ010000189.1:0-3619 GCA_041164845.1 Pseudomonadota bacterium
GATTTGGCGCGGTGGAATTAGAGCCTTTTGCTATCAATCTGCACCATTTTTGCCTCGCAGGGCGAGACAATTTTCTGGGTGCGCTGTTTTGGGCTGCCCCTCTCTACTTCGACTAGGCAACAAGTTGCCAAGTCTGCGTATCTCTCCCCTAAAGGGGAGAGAGGATTGGGGGGAGTTTGGCTTGCGTCATAATTATCGCAATAAGCCCTAAAGACCGAGAGTGATGCGCAAGGCTTTCAGTTTTTTGTCCTCATCGGCGATAATCCCCCCGATTTCATCGCGCACGGCCAAAATGCGCGGGTCGGCGCTTCCAGCCTGATCGGCGGTAAGCCGCGCATTGCGGTTGGCAATTTCAAGGACGTCCAGCGCGATCAACACTTTGGCCGTGTCGGTGCGGGTGGTTTCCAAATCGGATAGGGCGGTCATGGCGTTGGACCAAGCCTTGCTGGCGATTTCCGTTCCGTGGCCAGCGGCAATGGTGGTTTCGGTCAAGGCGATCTTGCTGCGGAATTGCGAATCGCTGATATGGGCTTTGACCTCCAACGCCGATAATTTGCTGGCCAGATCGGCGGATGCGGCTGGGGTTTCGGCAATAATGGTTGGCGGTGTCGCGGGTGCGACTTGGGCCGTGCCACTGATTCGCTCAATCGGGCGGCGGGCGAGCGAGGGATAATCACCATGCGCCGTGCATCCGCCCAAGCCAAAGGCCAGCGTAACGGCGATAAAGGGAGCGAAAGCCCGGCAATTGGGGGATATTTGCATGGCCTTTCCATAGCATGACCGGCGTATGATGCCAGCACAGCTTGCGCAAAATACCCGCGAAAATATGCGATTTTTGCCGCAATGGAATTGACACAAGCGCGCAAGCAGACTAACGGCGGCGCTTCTTTCGGCCCCTGCTGCATGTGCTGCGGGGCTGACGCTTTGCCCATTGCCAGTTTTTGGCGGGTGGATGGGGTGAAAAGTTTAGTGATTGGATAGGTAAAATGTTCGCAGTTGTGCGCACAGGTGGCAAGCAATATCGGGTTGCCGCCGGAGACAAAATCGCGGTTGAAAAACTGGCTGGCGAAGCGGGCGAAACCATCACTTTGGGTGATGTGTTGCTGGCGGGCGTTGATGGCGAATTGACCGATGCGGGCAAAGTTGTTGTTTCGGCTGAAATTATTGCCCAAGACAAGAGCGAAAAGGTGATCGTTTTCAAAAAGCGTCGCCGTCACAATTATCGCCGCAAAAATGGCCACCGCCAGTTTATCACATTGCTGCGCATTTTGTCAGTGGGTGCAGAGGCCAAGAAACCTGCGGCCAAGAAGGCGGCTAAACCTGCTGAAGAAGCTGTGGCTGTCGCTGAATAAGCGCGTTTGATATTTAAGGAAGTTGAGCAATGGCACATAAGAAAGCAGGCGGTTCATCGCGCAATGGTCGCGATTCGGCAGGCCGCCGTTTGGGCGTCAAGAAATTTGGCGGCGAAGAAGTGATTGGCGGCAACATCATCATCCGTCAACGCGGCACACGTGTTTATCCGGGCGTCAATGTCGGCATTGGCAAGGATCACACCTTGTTTGCGCTAGGCGAAGGCCGCGTGCGCTTTCATGGTGGCAAGCAAGGCCGCAAATATGTGTCGGTTGACGCACAGGCGATTGCTGCTGAGTGATTTTTGCTAGAGCATCGTGCTGAAAAGTGGGAACCGGTTTTCAGCTTAAAACGATGCGACAACAAATAATTAGAGCGGGCATTCTGATTCAGATTTAACGCTGCCCGCTCTAAGGCCGGTTCGGCCTGATGCGATAGCAAAATACCAAAAGGGAGCGGGGTTAAATCCGCTCCCTTTTTTGTGATTAGAGTGCTTTGTCCTAATTTCCGACTCCACAACAGGCTGAGGCGAAGCTGAGGTTTCAGTCTAATTGTGGGCCACCCCCCAGCCTCCCCTTCAAGGGGGAGGAGACTTATGGTTCAATACAAAATCATCACGTTCAAGCTTATACCGTTTTCGGTAATTCCCCCGCCGCCGCCAACAGATGCCGATCATCATGGTCCCACGGGTGAAAGCTGGGGCGGAAATAGGCCAGCCATCCGGGTAAGATATGTCGCAAAATTCCGGGTTGCCACAACAAATAAGCGGCCAATTTCGCCTTAATTTTCCAGCCCTTCAGCCCATCTTGTGCCAGCAAATCCAGCGTATCAACAATCCGATGCGTCAGAAATTCGCGGCTGACAATCAGCATCATCAGGCATCGCAGCCGCCATTGTTGCCATTTGCCCCAATGCTGGGTGGCGTGGAGATAGGTGTCAAAGGCCACGGCTTTGTGTTCAATTTCCTCGATCGCGTGCCAGCGCCACATCGCGGTTACCTGCGGTTCGCCGCCAGCAAAATGCTGCGGATTTGCCAGGAATTGATTGGCCATAATCGCGGTGTAATGTTCGAGCGCCATGGTCGCCGCCAGATTGACAATCGGCGGGCGGCCCTTGGTCATTTCCAGCATTTCCGCGACATGGGCGTCGATCCGGCTGAGGTCATAACCGGCATCCACTGCCGCCTTGTTAAAGGCGATATGTTCGCGGGTGTGGTTGATTTCTTGAGCGATAAAACTGCGGATTTCTGCGGATAATTGCGGTGATGCGCCGTCGCGGTGGGCTTTGACCGATTCGATGAAGAAGGTTTCTCCGCGAGGAAAGGTCGCCGATAGGGCATTGTGCCATGCGGTGGCGATAGGATCGTGATTCAGCCACCAGCGCGCCGGTGTGACGTTTCGGCCAAAACGCAGATCGCGCACCGTAATTGTGTGATCCGCAGGTTGCGGGGTGGGCCGCGCCATCTTGCCAGCGGTGTCTTTGGCCTCTACCGCAAGGGTGGTATGATCCATGAGCGTCATGGCGTGAGAGATATAGCTACTTACATAAATGTCAATAAGAAAGCGCCTTAGCCAAGAAGAAAGTCGCAGCGCCGCCTTGGTTGCTGCGCGCAAGCTGTTGATTGAACTGGGGCCACAGGCGGTTACCCTGAAAGCGGTATCGGCGCGGGTGGGGCGCACCCATGCCAATTTGCTGCATCATTTTGGCTCGGCCAGCGGGTTGCAAAAGGCTTTGGCTAAGCATCTGGCCCAGTCTATTTGTGCCACCATCGGCGCAGCGGTCAAAGCCAGCCACAGCGGCACCGGCACCGCGCGCGATGTGGTGGATTTGACCTTTGATGCTTTTGACCGCGAGGGCGGCGGCGCGCTGGCATCATGGATGCTGGTGTCGGGCAATGAAGATGCGCTGGATCCGATTGTCGAGGCGATTCACGATCTGGTCGATGAGCTGCATGATGTCGGTTCGGCCAATATGCGCCATGTCACGCAGGCGCTGGTATTGATGGCGCTGGGTGATGCGTTGATGGGCGGACAGTTGGCGGCATCGTTGGATTTGCCGCGCACCAATGCCCGCGATCTGGCCGAGCGGATGTTGGTGGAAGAGGGAATGCGGGTGGGGATTATTCCGGCAAAATAAGCCATTCCGGCAGGTGGTCGGGTGATATATCCTCAACGCGGCTGTGATCCAGCGCCAGCCCCAATTCCGGCCAGACCATGCGTTGCCGCGCTATGTTTGAAGCCGCGATCGGCAGTACCACCAACCGCCGATT
>JBEAOQ010000190.1:0-16624 GCA_041164845.1 Pseudomonadota bacterium
CGCAGCGTGTTTCCGATCCGCGATTTTGCTGGAACTAGCGAGCTGGATTTCGTGCATTATGTGCTGGAAGATCCCAAATTTGACGTGACCGAGTGCCGTCAACGCGGGATCACCTATGCCGCGCCGATGAAGGTGACTTTGCGCCTGATCGTGTTTGAAGTGGATAGCGAAACCGAAACCCGCAGCGTGCTCGATATTAAGGAGCAAGACGTTTACATGGGCGATATGCCTTTGATGACGCATAATGGCACCTTCTTTATCAATGGCACCGAACGGGTGATTGTCAGCCAAATGCACCGCTCACCGGGCGTGTTGTTTGACCATGATCGCGGCAAAACCCATTCATCGGGCAAATTTTTGTTTGCGGCGCGGGTCATTCCCTATCGCGGGTCGTGGTTGGATTTTGAATTTGACGCCAAAGACATCGTCAATGTCCGCATTGACCGCAAGCGCAAGCTGCCGGTTACGGCGTTGCTCCATGCTTTGGGGATGAATGACGAAGAAATTCTCCATCATTTCTATCAAACCGTGCTGTGGAAGCGCAGCACCGGTGATGGCTGGCACCTGCCTTATGTGGCGGAACAATGGCGCGGGACCAAGCCAACCTTTGATGTGGTCGATGCCGCGTCGGGCGAAGTGGTGTTTGCCGCCGGTGAAAAAATCACCCCGCGTGCCGCCAATAAGGCGGCCAAGGATGGTCTGGCCGATCTGTTGCTGCCTACCGAGGAAATTTTTGGCCGCTATGCCGCCCGCGACATGATTGATGAGGCGACGGGCCGGATTTATGTCGAAGCCGGTGACGAAGTGTCGCCCGATAATCTGGCGGCGCTGGATTCGGCGGGGATTGACCAGCTGGAACTGCTCGACATCGACCATGTCAGCGTGGGGCCGTGGATCCGCAACACCTTGAAGGTGGATAAGGCCGAAGATCGCGACCACGCGCTTTCGGATATTTACCGCGTGATGCGCCCCGGCGAGCCGCCAACCCGTGAAACCGCCGAGGCTTTGTTTGCTGGGCTGTTCTTTGATGCCGATCGCTATGATCTGTCGGCGGTGGGCCGCGTTAAACTGAACATGCGTCTGGCGCTGGATGCCGAAGACACCATCACCACCCTGCGCAATGAAGATATTCTGGCGGTGGTTAAAGAGCTGGTGAACCTGAAGGACGGCAAGGGCGAGATCGACGACATCGACAATCTGGGCAACCGCCGCGTCCGTTCGGTTGGTGAATTGCTGGAAAACCAATATCGCGTTGGTCTGTTGCGGATGGAGCGGGCAGTTAAAGAACGGATGTCGTCGGTCGATGTATCGACGGTGATGCCCAATGATTTGATTAACGCCAAGCCCGCTGTGGCGGCGGTGCGCGAATTCTTTGGTTCGTCACAATTGTCGCAATTTATGGATCAAACCAATCCCCTGTCGGAAGTGACGCATAAGCGCCGCGTTTCGGCTTTGGGGCCTGGTGGTTTGACCCGCGAACGCGCTGGTTTCGAAGTGCGCGACGTTCACCCAACCCATTATGGCCGGATTTGCCCGATTGAAACGCCGGAAGGCCCGAACATCGGTCTGATTAACTCGCTCTCGACCTTTGCCCGGGTCAATAAATATGGCTTTATCGAAACGCCTTATCGCCAAATTATTGATGGCAAGGTGACCGGAGAGGTCAAATATCTCTCGGCGATGGAAGAGCAAAAGCACACGGTGGCGCAGGCTTCGGCTGATCTGAACGAAGACCGCAGCTTTGCTGACGAACTGGTTTCGGCGCGGCAAAATGGCGAATTCGTCATGTCACCGCGTGAGCAAGTAACGCTGATGGACGTCTCGCCCAAGCAGCTGGTGTCGGTGGCGGCGTCTTTGATTCCTTTCTTGGAAAACGATGACGCCAACCGTGCGTTGATGGGTTCGAACATGCAACGCCAAGCGGTGCCTTTGGTGCAAGCCGAAGCGCCATTCGTTGGCACCGGCATGGAAGCCACGGTCGCCCGCGATTCGGGTGCGGCGATTGGCGCATTGCGCGGCGGGATTGTCGATCAGGTCGATGCCACCCGTATCGTGATCCGCGCTACCGGCGATGTCGAGCCGGGCAAATCAGGCGTCGATATTTACAGTCTGCAAAAATTCCAACGCTCCAACCAAAACACCTGCATCAACCAGCGTCCGCTGGTCAAGGTAGGTGAAGTGGTGGACACTGGCGATATTATTGCCGATGGCCCCTCGACCGAGCTGGGCGAATTGGCATTGGGCCGTAACAGTCTGGTCGCCTTTATGCCTTGGAATGGCTATAATTACGAGGATTCGATCCTGATTTCGGAACGAATCGTCAAGGATGACGTCTTTACCTCGATCCATATCGAAGAGTTCGAAGTGATGGCCCGCGATACCAAGCTGGGGCCGGAAGACATCACCCGCGACATTCCGAATGTGGGCGAAGAATCTTTGCGTAATCTCGATGAGGCGGGGATCGTTTATATCGGGGCGGAAGTGCATCCGGGCGATATTCTGGTCGGCAAAATCACGCCTAAGGGTGAAAGCCCGATGACACCGGAAGAAAAACTGCTGCGGGCGATCTTTGGCGAAAAAGCCAGCGATGTCCGTGATACGTCACTGCGTTTGCCGCCGGGCGTGGCGGGAACAATTGTCGAAGTGCGGGTTTTCAACCGTCACGGGATTGAAATTGATGACCGCACCCGCGCCATTCAAAACGAAGAGATTGAACGGCTGGGCAAGGATCGCGACGATGAACGCGGCATCCTTAATCGGGCGACGTTCAACCGTCTGCGCGACATGCTGCTGGGCCAAGTGGTGGCCTCTGCGCCCAAGGGTATTAAAAAGGGCGTGGACATCACCGATGAAGTTCTGGCCGAGGTGGAACGCCATGAATGGTGGAAATTTGCGGTGGCCGATGATGCCCGCCAAATGCAAGTAGAAGCGGTTAAATCGCAATATGATCTGACGGTGAAGGTGATCCAAGAAAAGTTCGAAGATCGCAAAGAAAAGCTGGAGCGCGGCGATGAGCTGGCGCCGGGTGTGCTGAAAATGGTCAAAGTGTTTGTCGCGGTGAAGCGCAAGCTGCAACCCGGCGACAAAATGGCCGGTCGTCACGGCAACAAGGGGGTAATCTCGCGCATCCTGCCATGCGAAGATATGCCATTTTTGGAAGACGGCACCCATGTTGACATCGTGCTCAATCCTTTGGGCGTGCCATCGCGAATGAACGTCGGGCAAATTTTCGAAACCCATCTGGGCTGGGCCGCACGCGGTCTGGGTCAACAGATCACAGCGGCTTTGGAAGAATGGCGTCATGCCAATCCCGATCCGGTGGCGGCACCTCCGCCCACCGCGCTGATTGACCGGTTGAAAGACATTTACGGCGAAAATTACCACGATGATATTGACTCGCGCAGCACCGATGAAATCGTCGAAATGGCTGGCCTGTTGAAAAACGGGGTGCCGATGGGCACGCCAGTGTTTGACGGGGCGCGTGAAGCTGATGTCTCGGCGATGCTGGCCAAAGCGGGGCTGGATACATCGGGCCAAGTGGTGCTGTATGATGGCCGCACTGGCGAGGCTTTCGACCGCAAGGTGACAGTGGGGTATATTTATATGCTCAAACTGCATCACTTGGTTGACGATAAAATCCATGCGCGGTCTATCGGGCCATATTCGCTGGTGACCCAGCAACCTTTGGGCGGCAAGGCACAATTTGGTGGCCAACGCTTTGGGGAAATGGAAGTTTGGGCGCTGCAAGCCTATGGCGCGGCCTATACTTTGCAGGAAATGCTGACGGTAAAATCCGACGATGTCGTCGGCCGCACCAAGGTTTACGAAGCTATCGTCAAGGGTGACGATACTTTCGAGGCCGGCATTCCAGAAAGCTTTAACGTGTTGGTCAAGGAAATGCGCAGCCTTGGTCTGAATGTTGAGCTGTCATCGCTGGCTGATCCTGATGATGAGGATTACGCACAAGCGGCAGAGTAAGTTACGCAATAATCCCCCCTCCTCTTTAGGGGAGGGGCAGGGGGGTGGGGTCTGTCCATTAAGCGGTAGCTAGCTTTCGCGGACAGACCCCACCCCAACCCCTCCCCTGAAGGGGAAGGGCTAAGGAAAGTGAAAAAACATGAACGACCTGACCAAATTCACCAACCAGATGACCAAGCCAGAAACTTTCGATCAGATTCAGATCGGTTTGGCGTCGCCTGAGCGTATCCGCAGCTGGTCTTTTGGCGAGATTAAAAAGCCGGAAACGATCAACTATCGCACGTTTAAACCCGAACGCGATGGGCTGTTTTGTGCGCGGATTTTTGGTCCGGTGAAGGATTACGAATGTCTGTGCGGCAAATATAAGCGGATGAAATATAAGGGCGTCGTTTGCGAAAAATGCGGCGTCGAAGTCACCGTCACCAAGGTGCGCCGCGAACGCATGGGCCATATCGAGCTGGCCGCGCCGGTGGCGCATATTTGGTTTTTGAAATCATTGCCATCGCGCATCGGTTTGCTGTTGGATATTCAGCTCAAGCAATTGGAGCGGATTCTCTATTTCGAAAGCTATGTGGTGATCGAGCCGGGCCTGACCCCGCTGGAAAAATACCAGCTGCTGACCGAAGATGAGTTGTATCAATATCAAGACGAATATGGCGAAGATGCGTTTTCGGCCGGTATCGGTGCGGAAGCGGTCAAGCATATGCTGATGAGCCTTGATCTGGTTCAGGAACGCGATGATCTGATGGAAGAGCTGCGGACCACCAAGTCCGAGCTGAAGCCCAAGAAGATTATCAAGCGGCTGAAAGTGGTCGAAAGTTTCATTGATTCGGGTAACCGTCCCGAATGGATGATCTTGGAAGTTGTGCCGGTTATTCCGCCAGATTTGCGCCCGTTGGTGCCGCTTGATGGGGGCCGTTTTGCCACTTCGGATTTGAACGATCTCTATCGCCGCGTGATTAACCGCAACAACCGTTTGAAGCGGCTGATTGAACTGCGCGCACCGGATATTATCGTGCGCAATGAAAAGCGGATGCTGCAAGAAGCGGTCGATGCTTTGTTTGACAATGGCCGCCGTGGCCGCGTGATTACCGGCGCGAATAAACGTCCGTTGAAATCCTTGTCAGATATGCTCAAGGGCAAGCAAGGCCGTTTCCGCCAGAATTTGCTGGGCAAGCGCGTCGATTATTCGGGCCGTTCGGTGATTGTGACCGGGCCGGAATTGAAACTGCATCAATGCGGGCTGCCCAAGAAGATGGCGCTGGAGCTGTTCAAGCCATTTATCTATGCGCGGCTCGATGCCAAGGGTCTGTCAATGACCCTGAAGCAAGCGAAAAAATGGGTTGAGAAAGAGCGCAAAGAGGTTTGGGACATCTTGGATGAGGTGATCCGCGAACATCCGGTGATGCTCAACCGTGCGCCAACCTTGCACCGTTTGGGGATTCAGGCGTTCGAACCTGTATTGATCGAAGGCAAAGCTATTCAGCTGCATCCGCTGGTTTGCTCGGCGTTTAACGCTGACTTTGACGGCGATCAAATGGCGGTTCATGTGCCTTTGTCGCTGGAAGCCCAGCTGGAAGCACGCGTGTTGATGATGTCAACCAACAACATCCTGTCCCCTGCCAATGGCAAGCCGATTATCGTGCCCTCGCAGGACATGGTCTTGGGTCTGTATTATCTGTCGATGGACCGCAAGGGTGAACCGGGCGAAGGCATGATGATGTCGGATATGGCCGAGGTGCATCATGCGCTGGATTCAAAAGCGGTGACTTTGCACAGCAAAATCATCGCCCGCGTGCCGCAAACCGATGAGGCGGGTAAGCCTTATTTGAAACGGTTTGAAACCACCCCGGGCCGGATGCTGTTGGGCGAATGCCTGCCCAAGAGCCACAAGGTGCCGTTTGAAATCGTCAACCGGCTGCTGACCAAAAAAGAAATCGGCGATGTGATCGATCAGGTCTATCGTCATACCGGCCAAAAAGACACGGTGCTGTTTGCCGATGCGATCATGTCGCTGGGTTTCCGTCACGCGTTCAAGGCGGGGATTTCCTTCGGCAAAGACGATATGATCATCCCTGATTCCAAGGTGGAATCGGTCGAGCAAACCAAAACTTTGGTCGCTGATTATGAACAGCAATATCAAGATGGTTTGATTACCCAGCAGGAAAAATACAACAAGGTGATCGACGCTTGGAGCCGTTGCGGCGATCAGGTGGCGGCGGCCATGATGGATGAAATTCGGGCCACGCCAATTGACGAACATGGCCGCGAAGCTCCGGTCAATTCGATCTATATGATGAGCCATTCGGGCGCTCGTGGTTCGCCAACCCAGATGAAACAGCTGGCGGGTATGCGCGGGTTGATGGCCAAGCCTTCGGGCGAGATTATCGAAACCCCGATCATCTCGAACTTTAAGGAAGGGCTGACCGTGTTGGAGTATTTCAACTCCACCCACGGGGCGCGCAAAGGTCTGGCCGATACCGCGTTGAAAACCGCCAACTCGGGTTATCTGACGCGGCGTCTGGTTGACGTGTCGCAAGATTGCGTCGTGGTTATCAATGATTGCGGCACCGAAAAATCGTTGGAAATGCGGGCGATTGTTCAAGGCGGCAGCGTGATTGCATCATTGGGCGAACGTATTTTGGGCCGGACTATGGCCGAAGATATGGTGTTGAAAGATGGCACAGTGGTCGCGGCCAAGGGCGAATTGCTCGACGAAGCGGCGATTGTCCGGATTGAAGCCACCGGCATCCAATCGGCACGGATTCGCTCGCCGCTGGTTTGCGAAGCGGCGATGGGCGTTTGCGGCACCTGCTATGGCCGCGATCTGGCACGCGGCACGCCGGTCAATATCGGCGAGGCTGTCGGGGTTATCGCCGCGCAATCCATTGGCGAGCCGGGCACCCAGCTGACGATGCGGACCTTCCACATTGGCGGCGCGGCGCAGGTCAATGAAACGTCAAATCTGGAATCGCTCTGCGATGGCACGGTGCATTACCGCGACATCCCGACGATTACCGACAAGCGTGGACGCCGGTTGAGCTTGGCCCGCAATGGCGAAGTGGTGGTTTTGGATACCGAAGGCCGCGAACGCGCTTTGCACCGCGTGCCCTATGGTACCCATTTGATCCATGCCGATGGGTCGAAAGTGGCGCTGGGCGAAAGGCTGGCTGAATGGGATCCGTTCACCCTGCCGGTGATTACCGAAAAGCCGGGTATTGTGAAATATCAGGATCTGATCGACGGCCGCACGCTGACCGAAGTGACCGATGAAGCCACGGGGATTACCCAGCGGCTTATCACTGAAAACCGCTCGACCAGCCGTGGTAAGAAAGAAGATTTGCGGCCACGTTTGACCCTGTTGGATGATGATTCGGGCGAGGCAGCGCGCTATATGATGGCACCGGGCACCACTTTGTCGGTGGAAGATGGTCAACGCGTCGAAGCGGGTGAAATTCTGGCCCGCGCCAGCCGCGAAGCTGCCAAAACCCGCGATATTACCGGCGGTCTGCCACGGGTTGCCGAATTGTTTGAGGCACGTAAGCCCAAGGACAATTCGATCATTGCGAAAATTGCCGGCCGCATTGAATTTGTCCGCGATTACAAAGCCAAGCGCAAAATTGCGATTGTCCCGGAGGAGGGCGATCCAGTCGAATATCTGATCCCCAAAAGCCGGATTATCGACGTGCAGGAAGGCGATTACGTCAAGAAAGGCGATAATCTGATTTCTGGCTCACCCGATCCGCATGACATCCTAGAGGTCATGGGTGTGGCGGCTTTGGCTGAATATCTGGTGGCAGAAATTCAGGAAGTCTATCGTTTGCAAGGCGTGAAGATCAACGACAAACATATCGAAACCATCGTCCGTCAGATGCTGCAAAAGGTGGAAATCACCGACGGCGGCGACACCACTTTGCTGGCAGCCGAGCAGGTTGATTACGAAGAAATGAACGAACATAATGCCAAGCTGACGCCGGATCAGCGCCCTGCTGTAGGCAAGCCGGTGCTGCTGGGAATTACCAAGGCATCGCTGCAAACCCGTTCGTTTATCTCGGCGGCATCGTTCCAAGAAACCACCCGCGTGTTGACGCAGGCGGCGGTCGAAGGAAAACGCGATTCCTTGATCGGTCTGAAAGAAAACGTCATTGTTGGCCGGTTAATTCCGGCAGGCACCGGCGCGGGGATGAACCGTTTGCGGGTGGCCGCATCCAGCCGCGATGCGGCGCTGCGGGCGCAATATCGCAAGCTGCAAGAGGTGTTGGTTGCGCCAAAATCAGCGGCGGAAGAACATGCGGCTGAATTGGCGCAAGGGCCGGAAGCTGCGGGTTTGATTGATCCCTTGGCCGAAGTCATGGGTGAAACGCATGGTATGGATGTCGAGGCGGAATAAGCAAAAGTTGCCAGTTTGAAGCCGTAAACAAAACCCCCGTTGGTTGCGCCAGCGGGGGTTTTTATTGGATGATTACCAACGCAAACCTTCGTTATTGGCCACAAATGGCCGTTCATAGCTGGGGTCTTGG
The DNA here is from genome assembly GCA_041164845.1 of Pseudomonadota bacterium. Taxonomy (GTDB): domain Bacteria; phylum Pseudomonadota; class Alphaproteobacteria; order Sphingomonadales; family Sphingomonadaceae; genus Novosphingobium. The sequence goes on from JBEAOQ010000190.1 coordinate 8,499, forward strand.
CCGTCCCAGCGGGCTTTGAGGAAGCCTTGGACATTTTTCGAATGGATCCATGTGCCGTCACAATCGGCGGTGGCCTCCATCGTGCATTTGCGCACCAATATCCGCCACTCGCCATCTCGTTTTTCCATTTGATCGAGATAACGGCCAAAGGCGATGGTCGTGCTTTTGCCGTCCAGCCAATATAAACCGCCGATGACATAGCTTTCGCAATAGGCGGTATCGCCCTGTAAATCACAGATATGATTGGTGATATTGTGGCTGGTCATGTTGAAATTGGTGTAATGGCCTTTGTTGGCTTTTTCAGGATATTGTGGCGCCATGGTGATGAATGCGCCATGTTCATCGGCACCTTCCGGCCACCAGCAGCTGGCGATTTGCGCGACATCCTGGCGGTCGCGGGCGCGGCTTTCGCGTTGGATGCAATCAAGGATGTCTTGCCGGTCTTTGAGCAGACGGGAGGTGGCGAGGATTTCTGCGATTTGCGCTTCGAGGGACATGAGGCATCCTTGGGTTGTGGGATAAATGTATACCATCTGGGTAGCGTCGGGAGGCGGCGTGGTAAAGGGGGAAGTATGTGTTTCGCACGGAGGCACAGAGACACAGAGACACAGAGACACAGAGACACCGTGGGGGAACAAGGGTTATTGCCGCAAGGCACGCCACCATGTAGGGCGGGGGAATGGCCGATCATTTGAAAATTACCCTTGCCCAGACCAATCAATCGGTGGGCGATTTGCCTGCCAATGCCGCAGCGATGTTGGCGGCGCGGGATCGGGCAGGCAAAGAGGCAGGCGGCAGCGATCTGATCGTTTTCCCTGAATTAAACCTGATTGGCTATCCTCCCGAAGATTTGATCCTCAAACCGGCGCTGATTGAGCGGGCGGCGGCGGAGCTGGAAATGCTGGCCAAGGCCACCGCCAAAGCTGGCCCTGCCATGTTGGTGGGCAGTGTGTTTGTTCAGGATGGGGCGCTGCACAATGGGGTGGCGCTGCTCGATCAGGGCAAAATTGCCGCGACGCGGTTCAAGCATGAATTGCCCAATTACGGGACGTTTGACGAGGTGCGGCTGTTTCAGCCCGGCCCCTTGCCCGAACCGATTATTTTTCGCGGCACGATGATTGGCGTGCCGATTTGTGAGGATATTTGGCACGCCGATGTCTGCAAACATCTGGCAGATTTTGGCGCGGAAATGCTGATTTGCCCCAATGGCAGCCCTTATGAGATCGACAAAGATACGCTGCGGATTGATGGCGTGGCCAAGCGGCGGGCAGTGTCAACCGGTCTGCCGCTGGCCTATCTCAACCGCGTCGGTGGGCAGGATGAGCTGGTGTTTGACGGGGCCAGTTTTGTAATTAATGGTGATGGCGCGCTGGCGGTGCAGATGCGCGATTGGCAAGAGGAAGAGGTGCAAACCCGATGGACGCGCACCGCCCAAGGGTGGCGCTGTGATGCCGGTGAGGTGCAGAGCTTGGCGGCGCATCCCGAAGATGTCTATTGCGCGATGGTTCTGTCACTCCGCGATTATGTCAATCGCAACCGTTTTCCTGGGGTGGTTTTGGGCCTGTCGGGCGGGATTGATTCGGCGCTATGTGCAGCGATTGCGGTCGATGCTTTGGGCGCGGATCGGGTGTGGTGCGTGATGATGCCCAGCCAATATACCTCGCAGGAAAGTCTGGATGATGCGGCCGCCTGTGCGAAGGCTCTGGGTTGCCGGTTGGATACCATCCCGATTTCACCGGCTGTCGGGGCATTTGGCGAGATGCTCGCGCCGGCCTTTGCTGGGCGGGCGGCGGATCTTACCGAAGAGAATTTGCAATCGCGGATCAGGGGGGTGACGCTGATGGCGTTGTCGAATAAATTTGGCCCGATGCTGCTGACCACTGGCAACAAAAGCGAGATGAGCGTCGGTTATGCGACGATTTATGGCGATATGGCGGGGGGCTATAATCCGTTGAAGGATGCCTATAAGCAGACGGTGTTTGCGGTGTCGCGCTGGCGCAATTTGGCGGTGCCGCGTATTGGCTTGGGGCCAGCGGGGGTGGTTATCCCGGAGAATATTATCAATAAACCGCCCAGTGCCGAACTGCGGCCTGACCAGAAAGATTCGGATTCGCTGCCGCCTTATGAGGTGTTGGATGCGATATTGCTGGGACTGGTCGAACAAGAAAAAAGCGTCGATCAGCTGGTGCGCGAAGGCTTTGATCGGGCGACATTGGCGCGGATCGAACGGTTGTTGCATCTGGCCGAATATAAACGCCGCCAAGCCCCGCCCGGGGTCAAGCTGGGGTCGCGCAATTTTGGACGAGATCGGCGCTATCCGATAACACAGGCGTTTCGGACGGGTTAGGTTGACATTCTGGCCATAATTTGTTAAATTATGGCCAGAATTAAAGATTGGATAAAGCGATGACCCGCCATGTGCCGATTTCTGAATTTAAGGATCATGCATCCGAGCTGATCGCGGCGGCAGAGAGCGGTGAAGATATTGTTATTACGCGCCACGGGCGGCCTACCGTAAAACTGGTGGCAACCGAAGCGGGGGATTGCGAGCGTAAGGCTCGAATCGCGCTGGCGATGGCAAATATGGCGGCATTACAGGCACAGATGCGTTCGCAAGGGCGGGTTATTGCCATGAATGAGATGGTCGCATGGAAAAGTGAGGGGCGGCGTTGAGCTTATTGATTCTTGATGCATCGGCTACTGTCTCATTTATTTTAGCTGACGAAGCCAATCAGCAGATTCCAGAAGTGGCCGAGGCTTTGCTGGAGGGGCGCTGTATTGTTCCAGCCATCTGGTCTTGGGAAATCGCCAATATTTTATGGAAATGCGTAAAATCTGGCCGCGTAACCCAGGTCGAGTGCGAAAGTATATTGGCAAATTTGGCGGATTTTTCGATTGCGATTGATGCGGTTTCGCTTAGTGCCGCTCTGGGTCAAACATTGAGTCTGGCCACCCAACATCAGCTAACCAGCTATGATGCCGCCTATTTGGAGTCTGCGATCCGATTAGGAGCTTCATTGGCGAGCTTTGACAAAAATTTGCGTGCAGCAGCCCTGTCTATGGGCATAACGGTATTCCCTAAACCATGACCACCACACGTTTCGCCCCTTCCCCCACCGGCCTGTTGCATATTGGCAATGTCCGCACGGCTTTGCACAATTGGATGCTGGCCCAAAAGGCGGGCGGGCGGTTTTTGTTGCGGATTGATGATACCGATGCGGCGCGCAGCCGTGAGGATTATGTTACCGCCATCCGCGCTGATTTGGCTTGGCTGGGGCTGGATGTGGATGGCGAAGAGCGGCAGTCGGCGCGGTTTGCGCTGTATGAGCGTGAATTTGCGCGGTTGGTCGATATTGGGCGGGTTTACCGCTGTTATGAAAGCGCGCAAGAGCTCGATTTAAAACGCAAAGTCCGGCTGGGGCGCGGGTTGCCACCGATTTATGACCGGGCGGCGTTGGATTTAACCGAGGCCGATCATGCGGCGAAAGCGGCGGCCGGGGATGTGCCGCATTGGCGGTTTAAACTGGACTATGCCGAGCCTATTTCTTGGGTTGACGGGGTGCGCGGGGCGCAAAATTTTGATCCGGCGACCATTTCCGATCCGGTGATCCGGCGGGCTGATGGGTCTTGGCTCTATATGTTGCCATCGGTGATTGATGATATTGATATGGGCGTGACCCAAGTTTTGCGCGGTGAGGACCATGTGTCCAACACCGCTGCGCAGTTGCAGATGTTTACCGCATTGGGGTCGCAGCCGCCCGCTTTTGCCCATGAGGCTTTGCTGGTCGGGGCCGAGGGCAAATTGTCCAAACGGTTGGGGTCGCTGGGCATGGGTGAACTGCGCGAGGCGGGGATAGAGCCGCAAGCGATTGTCAGCCTGTTGGCGCGATTGGGGACGTCTGATCCGGTTGATCCGGCTTTGTCGCTTGCTGAATTGCTGGCGTCATTTGATTTGGCGCGATTTGGCCGTGCGCCGGCGCGGTTTGATGAGGCGGAATTGGCGCGGGTCAATGCCGGCATATTGCATCATCTGCCGTTTGAAGCGGTTGCTGGGCGCTTGCCTGCGGGGATGGGCGGCGCGGCTTGGGCAGCGGTGCGGCCCAATCTGACGCGGGTTTCTGAGGCAGCGGATTGGTGGCGGGTGGTGACGGGGCCGATTTCAGCGCCGGATTTTGATGCAGACACGCGGGCGTTTTTGGATGCGGCCAAAGTGGTTGCGGCAGAAATAGACTGGACGGTTGATCCGTGGCACGCGCTGACCGGCGCGTTGAAAGAAGCCACCGGACGTAAGGGCAAAGCGCTGTTCCTGCCGTTGCGCCAAGCGATTACCGGCATCGACCACGGGCCGGATATGGCCGCATTACTGCCGCTGATTGGGCGCGATACGGTGGTGGCGCGGTTGGGGTAGCCTTTATTTCGGGGTGAAAATGGCCTCTCGCCCCCGGCTCAGGTTGCTTTGCGCGCGGCGTCTCTGGCCTCTTTGTAACCCTTTCTGCGAAACCCTTCAAAAGCAACCCGCTGGTCGTGGCCGTTGTCGGCGGGATAATCCCGATAATCCGCGAGATATTCCTCGAACAGCTCGGCCAGTTCTTCCTTATGATCGGGGTGGGTAAAGATATAGGCGCGGTTTTCGCGCATTCCATCGAGAATGCGTTCGCCAATGACATCGGGTTCCATGCCAAATTCGTGAAACTCGGCCAGCCGTTTGACATTGTCATGGTCAATCGGTTTGGCACCTTGCATCAATGCTGGGGGCCGGACATCGTCTGAGGCATAAATATAGGATTTGACCAGACCCGGGCAGACGATCGAGACGCCAATACCATGTTTCGCGACACTGGCCCGCAGGCTCTCGCTCATGCCGCGCACGGCAAATTTGGTGGTGTTGTAAATGCCCGGCGAGCCACTGGCCAACCAGCCCGCCATCGACGCGGTATTGACGACATAGCCGCCCTGACCATGGGCGATCATGCGCGGGACAAAGGTCATCACCCCGTTAATCGGGCCATGCAAATTGACCCCCATCACCCAATCCCAATCGGAATAGCTTGAATCTTCAATGGTTTGGAACAGGTTGATGCCCGCGTTGTTAAACAACAGTGTGACCGGGCCAAATTTGGCCTCCACCTCATCGGCGGCTTTGGCCATAGCCTCACGCGAGGAAACATCGACTTGCACCCCCATGACTTCGCGATTGTCGAGGCTGGCCAGCGCCTTGTCGATTGAGTCTTGGCGGATGTCGGCGATGGCCACTTTGCAGCCTTGGGCCAATAGCGCCCGAACCAAACCAATCCCGACTCCATTGGCGCCGCCGGTGACAAATGCGGTGCGTCCGGCAAATTGGATCATGCTTTTAACTCCTGCTGGCGGGCAATTTCGTCGGCCCAGATCGGGCTGTTGAACAGCCTATCGAATGTCGCTTTATATTCTGGATTTTCCGGCAATTTTGCCGGCACCGCAGCGATCATCGCCTGCGCTCGGTCGGTTACCCCTTGCAGAAACTCGCTATGGGTTAAGATGTAGAGTTCATCGGCCAGAATCCCTTGCAGCACCCGTTCGCCGACTTGTTCTTTGGTTTGATAGAGGTGGAAAAACTGGCCGCCATCTTGGCGCCGCTTGTCCGCTTCGGCATAGCCGGACTCGGCCAGCGCGGCGGGGCGGGTCTGGCCAGCCTCGGCAATGTTTGATTGCACCGCTCCCGGGCAGAAGGCCGCGCATATCACGCCACGCGATTCCAGTTCGGGCCGCATACATTCGATCATAGTGACCAGCGCGGCCTTGCCAGTGGAATAGATGGTTGTGCCGCCAACGGGGACAAGGCCCGACATCGAACAGGTGTTGACAATATGCCCACCCTCGCCATGCGCCAAAATGCGGGGCAAGATCGTGGTCACGCCATTGATCGCGCCCCCCAGATTGACGTTCATCACCCAATCCCAATCGGCAAAAGTCGCCAATTCCGTCGGCCCAACCACTGCGACACCGGCATTGTTGCACAGAATGTGGATTTTGCCGAATTTGCTCTCGGCAGCGTCCGCCGCTCGGGCAAAATCGCCGCGATCAGTGACATCCAACTTGATTGCCAACACGCGGTTTCCGGCATCAAGTTCCGCAGTGGCTTCCGCCAAATGGTCATCACGAATATCGGCGATCACCACTTGCATCCCCGCGCCCAGCAGCGCCTTGGCGATACCCAGACCGATTCCCGAGGCACCGCCCGTGATAAATGCCGTTTTACCGGGTAAATTTTGCATGTTTTTTGCCTCTCCTTGCCGTGATACCGCGATTATGCTGGACATCATCGGTCAAACCAGATTGTATCTGTCGCATACAATTAAGCGCGCGCAAAGTGTGAATATCAGGAGAGCGGGATGACAGGCGGATTGACCGATCAAGCGGCGCATAGCGCACAGACCGAGCAGGCATGGCCGTCGCGCAGCGCCGCATGGTATGCGCTGGTGGTCATTGTCTTTGCCACCTTTCTCAATTTCTTTGATGCCTCGGCTTTTGGCCTGTTGATTGAACAGATCAAAGATGAGTTTCACCTGACCAATATCCAAATGGGCTGGTTGACCGGCCCAGCCAATATTATTTTCTATCTGGTGGTGATGCTGCCGTTGTCGCGGATGGTGGATATTTATCCGCGCCGGATCGTGTTGGCGGCAGGGATGTTTTTTGTCACCATTTTCAATGCCACCAGCGGGTTGGCGCTGGGCTTTATGTCACTGTTTGCCTTGCGGATGTTCGTTGGCGCGGGCGGTTCGGCCCATGCGCCCGGGGCCTATTCGCTCCTGTCCGATTCGTTTCCGCCGGAAAAACGGGCGCTGCCTTTTTCGGTGCTGCAACTGGGTTTTATCCTTGCCACCAGTCTGGGTTTTCTGATCGCGGGCAAGCTGTTCGGTTGGGTGATGACATTTCCATCGGTTCAATTCGGCTCGGTGGCGATTCATGGCTGGCGGTGGCTGATTCTGATTTTGGCAGTCCCGGGATTTATTTCGGCGGCGCTGTTGTTTTTTATCAAGGAGCCGATGCGGCGCGGGGTGATCGGCACGGGCGATCCGCTGCCGTTCACAGTGGTGCTGAATGAAATCTGGAACCGGCGCGCGGTCTATGGCCCGCTGTTTGCGTCGCTGGCATTTGGTGCGGCCCATGCGCTGGCGGTTCCGGCATGGTTGACTCCTTTGTTCAAGCGCAATTATGGCTGGGATGAGCAGCAGATCGGGATGTATCTGTCACCAATCTTCCTTGCCGGACAGATTGCCGGATTGGTGCTGGGGCCGGTGCTGGTCAATTGCTTGGCCAAGACCCACAAGGACGCCAATATCCGCGCCGCCGCCATGGCGCTGACGCTGGCGGTTCCGCTCAGCATCGTCGCGCCGATGATGCCCAACGGCTTTCTCGCGCTGGCCTGCATGTCGATTGTCGGGATGATGGGGATCATCGCTGCTGCGCCGCAAAATCTTGCCATCCAGCTGATAACGCCCAATGAAATGCGCGGGCAGGTCACTGGCCTATATTTGATGATGTTCACCGGTGTAGGCATGATGGGGCCGCTGCTTGTCGGCATTTTTGTCGATAAAATATTTGGCCACGATGCCGATGTCTGGAAAGCACTGGTGCTGGCGGCTGTTTTGTTGTCACCCTTGTCGGCGCTGTTGATGTGGCTGGCGGTAAAGCCCTATGGCCGTGAAGTTACCCGTCTTGAATCTTTGGAGAATACAACTGCATGACCCAATATCCCACTCTGCACATGATAATTGATGGCGAAAAAATTGCCGTCGGCCATCGCCGCAGCCACACAGTCATTAATCCTGCTACCGAGGAAGTGCTGGGGCAATTGCCTTTGGCCGATGCGGCTGATCTGGATCGCGCGCTGGCGGTGGCGGCCAAGGGTTTTCAGATTTGGCGCCATTCCACCCCCCAGCAACGCGCCGCTGTTTTAACCGGCGCAGCGCGGCTGATGCAAGAGCGCCTCGAAGACATCGCCCATATCGCCACTATGGAACAGGGCAAGGTGCTGGCCGAAACGCGTATCGAAGTGATGATGAATGTCGGGCTGTTCAATTTCTATGCGGGCGAATGTCAGCGCATCTATGGACGGCAGCTGGTTCGCCCCGTCGGAATGC
>JBEAOQ010000191.1:0-2620 GCA_041164845.1 Pseudomonadota bacterium
GGGCCAAAACCGCCCGCTTGGATGGAGCAGCAGTTTCCTCGCGGCGCGGCACCTCATAATGCGGCGCAGGGCGTTCAGCCCGCTCGGGACGTTCTGCCCTGGCCGGACGTTCCTCACGCGCTGGACGCACGGGGCGCTCACCATGATCGGGTCTGCCCACCCGCTCATACCGCTGATTTTCCATCCTTTGCGGCCCCCGCGCTGGCGCACTACTACGCCCTGCGGGTGCACCACTTCGCATCGGCGCACCACCCTGCCGCGCTTGCCGTCCATTTTCCCGCGCCAATTCACGCGGCGTTTCCGGCGATGGCTCGATCAAAATCCCGCTTTCATCCTCACCGCCCGCCACTGCCGTCCGCTCCAACGCCGCCCGAAACTTCGCCTCAACACTGCGCGGAACTTGGAAAAACGTCTCATTGGCGGCAATCCGGATCGCCCCAATTTCATTCTTGGTGATATGCCCACGCCGGCACAGCAGCGGCAAAATCCAGCGTGCATCGGCATTTTGGCTGCGGCCAATATCCATCCGATACCAGATCGTATCCTCAAATCCGGCACGATGATGGGCATTATCCGGCCCATTTTCGCGGCCTTTTGCCGACAGCGTAATCAGCTCTTCCGGCGCGGGCAATTTGGCGGCATGGGCGCGCACCAGCGCCAGCGCCAAATCCTCCGGCGTTTTATGCTCCAACAGCCGCGCCGCCATTTCGCGCTCATCATCACTGGCGTCAATCGGTTCCATCAGTGTGGTAATCAACCGGTCGCGGTCTTGTTCGCGGATGGCGGCGGCGCTTGGCACTTCCATCCATTCCGCGTTGATTTTTGCCCCGCGCAGCATCATCTCCACCCGTTTACGGCGCGGATAGGGCACAATAATCACCGCCGTGCCCTTTTTACCGGCGCGCCCAGTGCGGCCACTGCGATGCTGCAAAGCCTCGGCATCACGCGGAATTTCGACATGCACCACCAGACTTAGCGACGCGACATCAATCCCCCGCGCCGCGACATCGGTGGCCACACAAACCCGCGCCCGCTTATCGCGCAGGGCTTGCAGCGCATAATTGCGCTCATTCTGGCTATGCTCACCCGACAGGGCCACCGCCGCAAAGCCGCGCTCAACCAAAGACGCATGCAAATGCCGGACATTATCCCGCGTCGCGCAAAACAGCATCGCGGTTTCCGCTTCATGGAAGCGCAGCAAATTTATCACCGCATTTTCAATATCGGATGGCGAAACGGTAATCGCCTGATAGGAAATATCGCCATGCCCACGGTCATCGCCCACCGTCGAAATTCGCAAAGCATCTGCCTGATACCGCTTGGCCAGCGCGACAATCGGCTTGGGCATCGTCGCCGAAAACAGCAAAGTCCGGCGGCCCTCCGGTGTGGCATCCAGAATTTCTTCCAGATCATCGCGGAAGCCCATATCGAGCATCTCATCGGCCTCATCCAGCACCACATAGCGCAAAGATGACAGGTCGAGCGCGCTGCGTTCCAGATGGTCACGCAGCCGCCCGGGGGTGCCGACGACAATATGCGTCCCAGCATACAGCGCCCGCCGTTCCTTGGATGGATCCATCCCGCCGACACAGGTGGTAATCCGTGCATGGGCATTGCCAAACAACCAGCTCAGCTCGCGGCTAACCTGCAACGCCAATTCGCGCGTCGGCGCAATTACCAAAGCCAGCGGCGCGCCGGGTGCGGCCATTTGCGCCCCCTCACCCAGCAATTCCCGCGCCATCGCTAGGCCAAAAGCCACCGTCTTGCCCGAACCTGTTTGCGCCGACACCACCAAATCGCGGCCCAAAGCCTCTGGCTCCAACACCGCCGCCTGCACGGATGTCAGTGTGGCATAACCCTTGTGTTCAAGGGCTTGGGCAATCGGTAATGGAAGATCAGGTAAGGACATAAATACAACTATCTAGCCGCAAATCTGCAGCGGGAAATGGGATGATGAAGTCAAAGAAAATCAAAGATTTCAGTCAGCGAAACGGTTAGACACGGGTATTTTCCCCATAGCTCCAACGCAGCAATCGCCGCCCATACACCCATTACCCCGCAAATGCCATGCCTATATTGCAGTTGCGAAAAGCCCCATTTGCCACCAACAACAGGGTGAGTCTCAGCGGCCAAAAAAAATGTTGAGGACGAAAACCATTAACCCACCCACCAGTGCAATACCCGTTTCAAGCATCGTCCAAGTGCGAAATGTATCGCTAGTGCTGGTTCCCAGATACCCCTTTACCAGCCAAAACCCCGGATCGTTGACATGCGACAACACGACCGAACCGGCCCCGATTGCCAGAACCAAAAACGTCGGATCGACATGCACCGATCCAGCGACGCCCGACATGATTCCGGCGGCCGTGATCGTGGCGACTGTCGCCGAGCCGGTCGCCACGCGGATCGCCGCCGCAACTGCCCATGCCAGTAGCACCGGAGAAACCGATCCAAGCGAAGCCAGTTTGGCAAACACATCGGGAAGACCAACCGTGACCAGCACTTGCTTGAGCGCACCCCCAGCACCGATAGCGAGGATGATACCGCCGGCTGGGGCGACGGCATCTGCCCAGATCCGGTCTTGCACATGGCGGTCGGTTATCCGCCGTCCAAGCAGCAG
>JBEAOQ010000192.1:0-2637 GCA_041164845.1 Pseudomonadota bacterium
ATTGCATGGCGACAAACAGGCGGCGGGCTTTGTCGATCAAGCCGCATTTGATGCCGCCGCCGATGCCACCAAAGAAACACAGGTTCACGACGCAAGGCTATCGGTGCGGCTGCGCGATACTTGCATGATTCTCTATACATCGGGCACTTCGGCCAACCCCAAGGGCTGCCTGCTGAGCAACGAAGCGATCTGCCGCGAGGCCAGCAATTTGGCCCGCAACCGTTGGCAATTTACCCAGGATGAGCGGGTATGGTCGCCGATGCCCCTGTTCCATATTGCCGCGATGCTGGCGATGCTGGGGGCGATAGAGGTTGGCGGCACCTATATCGGTCAGCCGCATTTTGATCCGGGCGAAAGCCTGCGCCAGATTGCCGCCGAACAAGCGACGATGGTGTTCCTGCCTTTCGTGACATTCCATCAGGCGATGATCGCCCATCCTGATTGGGACAAGACCGATATGCGCTCGGTTCGGCTGATGAACAGCTGTTTCAGCCAGATGCCCAAATCGGTGGGCGATGCCTATCGCGCCAAAATGCCCAATGCTTTGCAAGTTGGCACTTTTGGCATGTCGGAGGCCAGCGGCATTGTCTCAACGGGCGGCTTCGATATGGACCCCGAATTGGGTTATGAAGCGCTTGGTTATCCGCTGAAAGGGGTAAATGTCCGGATTATCTCGCTAGAAAATGGCGAAGATGTGCCGGTTGGTCAACGCGGCGAAGTGTGGATTCGCGGCTATAATATGCTCGATGGCTATCACCGCGATCCCGAGAAAACCGCCGAAGCGATCGACAATTCTGGCTGGTATCACAGCGGGGATATTGGTTCGGTTGATGCCAATGGCCATCTGCGGTTTCATGGCCGTTTCAAGGATATGCTGAAGGTTGGCGGAGAGAATGTCGCCGCTGCCGAGGTCGAAGCGGTGCTGGATTCACACGAAGCAGTGGAGCTGGCGCAGGTGATCGGCATCCCTGACCACAGGCTAGAAGAGGTGCCAGCCGCCTATATCAAACTGAAAAATGGCGCGATTTCGTCGGATGAGTTAATTGCCTTTGCCAAGGAACGGATTGCCTCGTTCAAAGTGCCAAGGCATGTGCGTTTTATCGAGGAATGGCCGATGTCAGCATCCAAGATCCAAAAATTCAAGCTGCGCCAGCAATTGATGGCCGAGCTTGGATTGACCGATTGAGGGGGCGAAATGCGCGTCATCATCACCGGAGCAGCCAGCGGCATTGGCCGTGCTGTCGCTGAATTGCTGGCTGCGCAAATGCCTATGGATGGCGGCGCGCATCAGCTGTTGCTGACCGACCGCGATGACCAAGGTTTGCGCGATGTGGCCGGGGCGATTGGCGCGTCGGCGGCTATTTGCGTGGTGGATTTGGCCAGCGCAGATTGCGGCGATGTGATTGTCGCGGCGGCGCTGGCGCATATGGGCGGAATTGACGCGGTGGTCAGCAATGCCGGAATTATTGCGGGTGCGCCGTTGATTGACCAGACAGCCGAATTGTTTGACCGGATTTATGCGATTAACACCCGCGCCACATGGCTATTGGCCAAAGCTGCGCATCCGCATCTGGCGGCCAGCCGGGGGGCATTTGTCGCCACCGCGTCGATGTCAGCCACCCAGCCGACGCCGGGGCTGGGGTTTTACTCATCCAGCAAAGCGGCGCTGTTGATGTTGGTGCGCCAGCTGTCGTTGGAATGGGGGGCGGATGGCATTCGCTGCAATACGGTATCGCCGGGGCCGACCTATACGCCGATGACCGAAGCGGGCTATGCCGATGCCGAGCGCCGCGCAGCTCGCGAGAGCATGATCCCGCTGCGCAAGCTGGGCATGGCCGAGGATGTAGCCAATGCCATATTGTTTCTTATCAGCCCGCAGGCCTCGCATATTACCGGCATCGACATTTTGGTGGATGGCGGGATGAGCAACAATTTAATGCCGGCCACTGGCAGCGGCACCGGGCAACAAGCCAGCAGATAATTTTTAATTCGGAGACATAGAATGCGCCTTGCACGAGTAACCAAAGACGGAAAAATCGGCCTTGCCGCCAAATCGGGCGACCAAGTGACCATCGCCTATGGTGCGGATATTGCCGATCTTGACCGCCATATCGCCGCTGGCACTTTGGCCGATGCGGGGGCAAAAGCCGAAGCGGGCGATGCGGTGGATGAGGGCAGTCTGACCTTTCTGACCCCGATCGTCCGCCCATCCAAAATCATCTGCATGGGGCTGAATTACCGCGATCATGCCGCAGAAGCAGGGCTGGGTATTCCCGAATTTCCAGTGCTGTTTGCCCGCTTCCCCTCCAGCCTGATCGGCCATGGTGCGCCGATTATTCTGCCCAAGGTTTCCAGCCAATTGGATTGGGAAGCTGAACTGGTGGCGGTGCTGTCCAAAGGCGGCAAGAATATCGCCGAGGATGATGCGCTGGGCCATGTCGCGGGTTATTCGGTGTTTAACGATGCCTCTATCCGCGATTATCAGCTGAAAACCCCGCAGTGGACGGCGGGCAAAAACTTTGATGACACTGGCGCATTTGGCCCGTGGTTGGTAACACCCGAAGAACTGCCAGCGGGTGCGGCGGGTCTGAAGATTGAATGCCGGGTCAATGGTGCGGTGATGCAAAGTTCCAACAC
>JBEAOQ010000193.1:0-7462 GCA_041164845.1 Pseudomonadota bacterium
TGGGTCAGTTCAATTTCTGCTATCCCCGCTTGCCCAGGTGCCGCCAGAAAAATCAGGGTAAATCGCCCAGCCTCGCTGTCCTTGCGGCGCAGTTCGTGGATATCCAACAGCGCGAAAAACGACAGAGTTTCGGCGGGATTACGCACCCGGATCATGCTGTGGAGAAATTGGGTCATCGGGGGGGAATCCTTGCTTGCTTCATTTCAATTCATCGCTAATATAGCACAGTTCGTCGCAGTGACGAAATATGTAACTTGGATCAACACCATGGCCGAAGATGATACATCAACGCAAGTGCCACCCGCTTCAACCGGATTTTTGGCCCGCTATCCCATCTTCAAAAATCTCGACGCGCAGCGGTGGTGGGCGACAGCGGCGATCCTTGCCACCGGCTTTACTTTGGGCGGATATTTGCTGGGCGATGGTCTGTCACGGTCGCACCGCACCAACCGTTCGGTGACGGTGCGTGGTGTCGCCGAACGCGATGTGACGGCGGATTTGGCGGTTTGGACGCTGACATTTTCGGCCAAATCGGCAGATATGCCCAGCGCCCAGACCAAGGTGGACCATGATTCCGCTGCGATTCGGGCCTTTTTCAAAGAGCAGGGCTTTGCCGATGATGTTTTGCAAACCACGGGTGTCGATGTCTCGATGGAAAGCGACGGCGAAAACAAGCCATCGCGGTTTGTCGTCCGGCAACGCTTAACCCTGCGCTCGTCCGATATTACCCGCACGGAAAAGGCGGTGCATCATCAATTTGAACTGGTGCGCCGCGATGTATTTTTGGAAAGCGGATCGCAAATCAAATATATCTACACCGGCCTCAACAAAATCAAACCTGAAATGGTCGCAGCAGCCACCCGCGATGCCCGTGCTTCCGCCGAACAATTTGCCCATGACAGCGGGGCCAGTGTTGGCGGGATCAAAAACGCCACCCAAGGCTATTTCGAAGTGACCGCCCGCGATGGCGATTCGTCGGAAAGCTGGGGCAATGCCGATTCGCCCTATAAAAAGGTGCGGGTGGTGACGTCAGTGAATTATTATCTCCGATAATGGGTGAATTATTATCTCCGATAATGGGTAAATTATTGTCTCCGATGATAGATCAACTATTATTTGCAGTAGGGGTGGCTGTCTGCATTCGGGATTTTCACATTCGCAGATGCAGCAACGCGGCTTGACCACTACCCCCCACCCGCCTAGATAACCACACCCCCCATGTTGAAATCCATTCGCAAAATATTTCGCGCCGCCGACGCGCCTGTCAAACCCGCTGTTCCGGCGGGACAGCGCGTCTATGCCATGGGCGATATTCATGGGCGGCTGGATCTGTTTAACGCGCTGGTGGATGCGATCGAAGCAGATGATCGCCGCCGCAATCGGCTGAATGGTTCGGTGCAAACCACGGTTATATTGCTGGGTGATCTGGTTGATCGCGGGCCTGATAGCGCCGGGGTCTTGGCGTTGGCCCGCGAATGGCAACGGATGCGGCGGGTGCGGATTTTGATCGGCAATCACGAAGAAATGATGTTGGCCAGCCTGAAGAATACCGAGAAAATGCGCCATTTTCTGCGCTATGGCGGGCGCGAAACGGTGCTCAGCTTTGGGATTGATCCTGATCTCTATACCGAGGCCACTTTCGACGAAATTATGCCTATTATCCAGCAGCATGTGCCGCTAGCGGCGCTGGATTTTATCCGCAGTTTTGAAGACCAAATCCGCATTGGTGATTATCTGTTTGTCCATGCCGGTATCCGCCCCGAAGTCGCAGCGGAAGCCCAGCGCCGGTCAGACATGCGCTGGATCCGCGAACCATTCCTCAGCTATAATGGCGATCACGGCTTTGTCGTGGTGCATGGCCATACCATCACCGATGATGTCGAGGTTAAACCCAACCGCATCGGCATTGACACCGGCGCTTATCTCTCGGGCAAATTAACCGCCCTATGTTTGGAAGGGCAAACGCGCTGTTTGATCGAGGCGCTGGATGTGCACGGCCAAATTTCGACGACAATTTCGGCGATGGATTAAGGAAGACAGACGATGAAAATCGCGATGGTTGGATCGGGTTATGTTGGCTTGGTGTCGGGGGCTTGCTTTGCCGATTTTGGCCATGATGTTGTCTGCATTGACAAAGACCCCGCCAAAATCGCCGCACTTAATGCCGGCATAATGCCGATATTCGAACCCGGTCTGGGTGAATTGGTGGCCAGCAATGTCCGCGCGGGACGATTGACTTTTACCACCGATTTGCCTCCCGCCATTGCCGATGCCGGCGCGATATTTATTGCGGTGGGCACGCCATCGCGGCGCGGTGATGGCCATGCCGATCTGTCCTATGTCTATGCCGTGGCCGAAGAGGTTGGCGCGCATCTGACCAACCCCGTGGTGATCGTCACCAAAAGCACGGTGCCGGTGGGCACCGGCGATGCGGTTGAACGGATTATCAGTGATGCTGCGCCGCAGGTGCAATTTGCCGTCGCGTCCAACCCCGAATTCCTGCGCGAAGGTGCGGCGATTGCCGATTTCAAACGCCCCGACCGGATTGTGATTGGCACCGATGATGAATGGGCGCGTGATGTCATGCGCGAGGTCTATCGGCCCTTGTTCCTCAACCGCGCCCCGATCCAATATACCAGCCGCCGCAGCGCCGAGCTGATAAAATATGCCGCCAATGCTTTTCTGGCGACCAAAATCACCTTTATCAATGAAATAGCCGATCTGTGTGAAAAAGTCGGCGCGGATGTTCAGGATGTCGCGCGCGGCATTGGCATGGACAACCGGATTGGGGCAAAATTCCTCCACGCCGGGCCGGGCTATGGCGGCAGTTGCTTTCCCAAAGATACGCTGGCCCTGTTGAAAACCGCCGAGGATTATGACAGCCCAACGCGGATTATCGAAGCGGTGGTCAAGGTCAATGACAGCCGCAAACGCGCCATGGGGCGCAAGGTGATTGATGCTTTAGGTGGCGGAGATGTGCGCGGCAAGCGGGTCGCACTGTTGGGGCTGACATTTAAGCCAAACACCGATGATATGCGCGATTCGCCGTCTATCGCGATTGCCCAGACGCTGATTGATGCAGGGGTGATCGTCGTGGCCTATGACCCCGAAGGAATGGAAAGCGCCGCATTGTTAATGCCCGATGTGACCATGACGACATCGGCCTATGCCGCTGCCACAGGCGCCGATGCGGTGGTATTGGTGACCGAATGGGATGCGTTTCGCGCGCTGGATTTGGCACGGATCAAATCTGTGGCCAAAGCGCCAGTGCTGGTCGATCTGCGCAATATCTATGACCCTGATGAAGTGCGCGCCGCTGGGTTTAGCTATATGAGCGTCGGACGCGCCTAGTTTGGTGCGCGTTTTTGGCACAGGCCTCTGCGCGAAATCGTAATTGCCGCAATGGAACTGGGGAATATTTGCAATGCCAAATCTAGCAGACAAGCGCGTATTGGTTGTTGGCGGCAGTTCCGGCATCGGCTTGGCCACGGCCATAATTGCGCGGCAGGCCGGAGCGGATGTGTTGGTTGCCTCTCGCCACCAGCCGGACAACGCCGAGGCCATGGCGCATATGGCGCTGGATATTTCGGATGAGGCGGCGGTTGCCGCTGCGCTAACCGGGCTTGAACCCTTCGATCATTTGATCATCACCGCTGGTGGTGCCGATCCGGCAAAATTTCGCGCCACACCGGCACACAGCGCGATGGCCGCATTCCAGACCAAATTCTGGGGTGCGTGGCGGGTGGCCGCGCTTGCACCTTTGACCGCAAACGCCTCGATCACCTTCGTTTCCGGCGTCTTTGCCGAACGTCCGGCCAAACGCAATGTCGCCGCAACCTGCGTCAACGCAGCACTGGAAGCTCTGGCGCGCAGCTTGGCCGTGGAACTGGCTCCGATCCGAGTCAATGCCGTGTCACCGGGGCTGGTCGATACACCGATGTGGTCGGCCATGCCCGAAGACCGCCGCGCCGCCTATTTTCAGAGCATGGCGGAAAAGCTTCCGGTCGGGCAAATCTGTTCGGCGCAGGACATTGCCGCAGCGATTGTGTTTTGCATGTGTAATCCGGTGATGACCGGCACGGTGTTGAAATTGGATGGCGGTTATACCCTTGTCTAAACGGCTATTCCCAGTCCACCATAGTGAAATCGCGCTTTTCTGATCCGCATTCTGGGCAAATCCAGTCATCTGGGACATCGGCCCAGCGTGTGCCGGGGGCGATGCCGTCGTCGGGCCAGCCATCCGCTTCATCATAGATATAGCCGCAGTTGAGGCATTTGTAGCGGCGCCAAGGCTCAGCCATCATTGCGCTCCATTTTCACCATCAGCCGGTGCATCCCATTGGTAAAGCACGATGGCAGACGGTCATATTCGCCGGTCATGGTCACATCCATGCCGCGCTTGGCCATTTCTCCGATCAATGTGGCCAGCTGCAATTCGGCCAGACGTGCGCCAAGGCAGCGATGGATGCCATAGCCAAACGACAGATGCCGCCGCGAATTTTCGCGCTCCGGTTGCCAGCGATCACCATCGGGAAACACGCTTTCATCGCGGTTGCCCGAATTATACCACATCACCACCTTGTCGCCTTTGCGAATAGTCTTGCCGCCAAATTCGACATCGCGGGTGGCGGTGCGGCGCATATGGGCAATCGGCGTTTGCAGGCGGATGGTTTCCGTCGCCGCGCCAGAGGCCAGGCCCGCTGGATCGGCCTTGACCCGCGCCCAAGCATCGGGGAACTGGTTGATCCGCTCCACCAAACCCGACATCGAATTGCGGGTGGTGTCATTGCCGCCAACCAATAACAGCGCAATCGCGCCGATAAAACGCTGTTCATCCATATCACCCATCGCGGTGGAATGGGCCATCATCGACAGCAGATCGCCCTTGGGCGGCGCGGCCTTGCGTTCATCAAACAGCTGTTTGAACCGCGCAGCCATCGCAAACACATGGCCCTCGCGCTCCGCATTGAGTACCGGATCGGGGCCAATATCAATCTTGGCCGCCCAATCTGACCATTCGGGCAGCTTGTGCCGCTCGTCCCACGGAAAATCAAACAGGGTGGCGATCATCGCCGTGGTCAAGGGAATCGAAACCGCATGAACCCAATCAAATTCCTCAGCCACCGGCAGCGAATCAAGAATATCGGCCGTGCGCTGGCGCAACGGGCCGGTCAGCTTGGCAATCTCGCTGGGGGTAACGGCGGGGGCAACCGCCTTTCGTTTTTCGCCATGTTCAGGATCATCCATGGCGATGAACATGCGCAATTGCACGCCGGTGTCGTGCATGTCGAAAATCACGATCCCGCCATGTTCCCATGATGAGGAGAATGTTTCGGCATCGGCCTCTATTGCGACAATATCGTCATAACGGGTGATCGACCAATAGGGGCCAAAGAAGCTCTCTGGGCAAAAACTGACCGGATTTTCGGCACGCAATTGGGCGAATTGTGGGCGCCACGCATCACGCGCCCACAGATCGGCACGCGAGACATCAAGCAAGTCTAGATCGGCAACCGTCGGTGCGGCGAGCGTGGCCATGGCATCCTCCATTTTTATAGCAAGGCAAATTAACAGCTATTTGCGTATTGTCTATACGTAAAATATTGCGCCCATTCCGATGCTATGCCATAGTGGTCAAAATGCCCGAATACTGGGCAGGTCGATAGGGAAGAGACATGCTAGAACGTGACAGCAGCCTGTTATTTGGCGAGGATCATCGCGCTTTTCGCGACTCGGTGCGCCGGTTCATCGCCCGCGAATTCAGCCCTCGGCTGGTCGAATTTGAAGAGGCCGGCATTGTTGCGCGTGATTTCTGGAAGACGGCAGGCGAAGCTGGCCTGCTCTGCCCCACCATGCCCGAAGAATTTGGCGGGCCGGGGTTGGATTTCACATTTAATGCCATCCTCAATGAGGAGTTTACCTATGCGATGATGTCGGACAGCGTCACGCTGCAAAGCGACATTACCATGCCCTATTTGCAGCACTATGCCAGCGAAGAGCTGAAACAACGCTGGTTGCCGCCGATGATTACCGGCGATGTGATCGCCGCGATTGCCATGACCGAACCCGGTGCCGGATCGGATTTGCAGGCGGTGCGCACCTCGGCCCGCAGGGACGGCGATGACTATATTATCAATGGCTCGAAAACCTATATCACCAATGGCCAAAACGCCGACATCATCCTGACCGTGTGCAAAACTGACCCCAATGCCGGAGCCAAGGGCACATCGCTGATCGTGGTCGAGGCTGATCGGGCTGGATTTGCGCGGGGACGGAATCTTGATAAAATCGGCCAGTGGTCGGCCGATACCTCGGAATTGTTCTTTAACGATGTCCGCGTCCCCGCCAGCAATGTGATCGGCGAGATCAATCGCGGCTTTATCTATCTGGTCAGCGATTTGCCGCAAGAACGCCTGTCCATCTCGATCACCGCCCAAGCCGCCGCCCAGCGCGCCTTTGACGAGGCGCTGGCATTTACCCGCGAACGCGCCGCCTTTGGCAATAAAGTGATCGAATTCCAGAACACCCGCTTCACTCTGGCCGACATCAAAGCCAAGCTGCAAGTCGGTTGGGCGCATTTGGATTGGGCGATTGCCCGCCACGTAAAGGGGGAATTATCCGCCGACGAAGCCGCCGCGTCGAAATATTGGCACACCGAGATGCAGTGGCTGGCCTGCGATGCGGCGCTGCAATTGCATGGTGGTGCGGGCTATATGAATGAATATCCCATTGCTCGCATTTGGCGGGATGCGCGGGTGCGGCGGATCTATGGCGGCACCAGCGAGATTATGAAGGAACTGATCGGGCGGAGTCTTTAGAGCATGTCCTGAGCCTGTCGAAGGGTCGTTCTTTCTTCCATGCTGGTTAAGAAGAACAACCCTTCGACAAGCTCAGGGCGTACGGGTTTTGTATGGTTCAAGGTAAATATATCGCGCGAAACTCCTGTCATTCCAACAACAAATCCTGCAAAGCCGTTCTGCGCCCCGTGTCACACCCCAATTGCGCCAGATAGGCGTCGATGCCGCCAAATTGACGGTCAATCACCGCAAAGCTGGCGGCCAGATAGCTGGGTTTGACCGTCATCAAGCCATCAAGCGCATCCTCGGATATCTCCTGCCCCAGATGGCTGGCAACCATAGCGCGGGTTGCCTCGCGTGCAGCCAATGTTTTGCGACTGGCGCTGAGCATATAATCTGCGAGCATGGCATCTTGGCCCACACCCAGCGCAGCCAATAGCATGGCAATCATAAAACCGGTTCGGTCCTTGCCAGCGGTGCAATGGACCAAAACCGGCCCACTGCCTTGGGCCAACCGGTGCAGAAATTTTGCCGCATGGCCCAAAGCAGCTTGCGGCAAACCGCGATACACAGCGTGCATCGCCGCATCAGCCCCGCGCGCCGAGGCATCATCACGCATCGCCATCCACGGATTGCTGGTGGTATCCAAGCTGGCCATCAAGTCC
>JBEAOQ010000194.1:0-3316 GCA_041164845.1 Pseudomonadota bacterium
GATCGGCCTATGGCGGGATGGCGGTATGGTCGGGTGATCGGGTGCGGCGCGATGCGGATGGGCTGCTGTATTTTGTTGGGCGGCGCGATGCGATGATAAAAAGCGCGGGCAATCGGATTAGTCCGGCTGAAGTAGAAGAAGCGGCATTGGCCACGGGTTTGGTGGCGGAAGTGGTGGCATTGGGGATTCCCGATGCGCGGCTGGGTCATGCGGTGCATCTGGTGGTGCGGGCCGCGCCGGGGGTGGATGTGGTTTTGGCCGAGGTGGAATTGCCCCGCACGTTGCAGCGTGAATTGCCCAATTTTATGCAGCCGAAAATGATCCATTGGCGCGAAGTGATGCCGATTAATCCCAATGGCAAGTTAGACCGCAGCGGATTGTATCAGGAGCTTGCCATGGGAGTAAGCACATGAAGCCTTTGGGGCCGATACCTTCGGGTTTTGCCGCGATAGATGGCCAGTTGGCGATTGATGGCGTGCGGGCCGAGGAATGGGTTGCGCGAGCCGGTGGGTCACCGTTGTTTGTCTATTCGCGGGCGATGTTGGCGGATAGAATGGCGGGTTTGCGGGCTGCGATGCCACAGCGGTTGGCGCTGCATTATGCGATGAAGGCCAATCCTTATCCGCCGTTGTTAGAATTTATGGCGGGTCTGGTCGATGGCTTTGATATTGCATCGGGCGGTGAATTGGCGATTTTATTGGCGGCGGGGTTGGATGCGAGCAAGGTCAGTTTTGCTGGGCCGGGCAAGCGCGATGCGGAATTGGAGGCGGCGATTGCCGCTGGGGTGACGCTGAATGTTGAAAGCGCAAACGAAGCGGCGCGGGGATTTGCCATTGGCGAGCGGTTAGGTATTGTTCCGCGAATGGCGGTGCGGGTGAACCCCGACTTTGACCTGAAAGGGTCGGGGATGAAAATGGGCGGCGGGGCCAAGCAATTTGGTGTCGATGCGACACGGGTGCCTGATCTGGTCAAGCAAATCGTGGCGGCGGGGGCCGAATTTCGCGGGTTTCATATATTTGCCGGATCACAAGCCTTAGACGCGTCCGCCATTGCCGAAACGCAGGGGCAGACGATTGATCTGGCGGCCAAGCTGGCGGATGCGGCGGGGGTGGCCTTGCCCAAATGCAATCTGGGCGGGGGGATGGGGATTCCTTATTTTCCGGGCGATGTCGCGGTGGATGTGGGGCAGGTCGGTGCGGCTTTGGCGGCGCGGTTTGATAATTTGCCCGATGTATTGGCGGAGACGCAATTTTGCATGGAATTGGGCCGCTATTTGGTGGGTGAGGCGGGGGTCTATCTGACCCGGATTGTTGATCGGAAAATCAGCCACGGCGAGGTGTTTTTGATTACCGATGGCGGCTTGCATCATCAGCTGGCCGCCAGCGGTAATTTTGGCACGGTGGTGCGGCGCAATTATCCGGTGGCGATTGCGTCGCGGTTTGACGCCGAACCGGCGGAAGAAGCCAGCATTGTCGGCTGCCTATGCACGCCGCTTGACCGGCTGGCGGACAAAGGCCATTTCCCCCGCGCCGATGTTGGCGATTTGGTGGCGGTGTTTTGCGCCGGTGCCTATGGGGCCAGTGCCAGCCCTGCGGCTTTCCTTGGACAGGGGCCAGCGCGGGAAATTCTGGTTTAACTATTTGGTGTATTGATAATCATTACGTATTTTTATGTATCTGTCCCAGAATCCGACATTGTAAACGGTATATTTACCTTTTTCCCCGATAGCGAAGGCTGAATTGCCGCACTCTTGATCCGGAATGGAACACCGGCAGGAGCGGCGCCTTTGAGGGAACGCGATATGCCGAGCATCACCTTTGCCCGTTTACTTGGTTACAGTGCCTTAGCCTGTGTTAGCTTGAGCGGATGCTCGGGCGGCGGCGGCGGCGCGCATTTGCCGCAAGCCAATTTCGTGGCCATGCAGGAAGGCCCAGGTGAAGATTATGTCATCGGGCCGCTGGATGAGCTGACCATTTTCGTTTGGCGCAATCCTGAATTGGGTGCGCGGGTGCAAGTGCGCCCCGATGGCCGGATTACCACGCCATTGATTACCGATATTCCCGCCGTGGGCAAAACCCCGTCGATGCTGTCCGAAGATATTCGTCTGCAATTGGCGCAATATATTCAAGACCCGCTGGTGTCGGTGATTGTCAACAAATTTGCCGGCACATTCAGCCAGCAGGTTCGGGTGGTTGGGGCCAGCGGCAAGGCGGCTTCGATCCCCTATCGCGCCAATATGACATTGTTGGATGCGATGATCTCTGTGGGCGGGCTGAATGAATATGCATCTGGCAACAAAGCCAAGCTGATCCGTTTTGACAAAGAAAGCGGTCATCAAAAAGAATTCGCCCTGCGTTTGGGTGATTTGGTCAAAAAAGGCGATAGCCGAGCGAATGTTATGCTCATGCCCGGTGACGTCATCATCATTCCAGAAAGCCTGTTCTGAGACTGATGCAAGGAGGGCAATGAGCCATGAATACGCTATATGACGATTTTCGCAGCGCACTCCACAGCGTCTGGCAACGGCGGGGACTTTCCCTGGCGGTGGCTTGGGCGATCTGCCTGATTGGTTGGGCAGTGGTGTGGATGATTCCCAGCACCTATAAATCAGATGCACGGATTTTTGTGCAATTGTATGATCCATTGTCCACGCAAGTGGGCATGGGGGACGCTGACCGCAAACATTCGCTGGACCAAATCCGCGATACGCTGACCAGTGCGCAACATCTGGAACAGGTGGTAAAATCGACTCCGCTGGGTAACAATATTACCTCGCGCAGCCAGATGGAATCAGCTGTAGCTGGATTGAGCAAGGCGATTAAAGTGACCGCCGAACAGGATAATCTGTTCGAAATCTCGGCCACATCGGCGTCCTTGCGCTTTTCGCCCGCTGAAAATGCGAAATTGTCCCGCGATATTGTGGCCAAGATGATCGACATCTTTCGTGTCGAAAATCTGAACGGCAATAAGGGTCAGATCAAGCAGACGATGGAATTTTTGGACCAGCAATTGGCCCAGCGCAATTCCGAACTGCAAGCGGCTGAACAGCGCCGTTTGGTGTTTGAATCGAAATATCCCGAGCTGGCTTCGGGCGGCACTTCGGTGATCCAACGCTTGGAATCAACCCGAACCGAAATGCGCAATATCGACGCTGATATTATCGCAGCTTCCAGTTCGCTGGCTTCGATCAATGCGCAAATCGCTTCTACACCGCAATCTGTCTCTGGCTTGGCTGCGGGCAATGTCGGCGGCACACGTGGGGCATTGGCGCAAATTCAGTCTGAATTGGCTTCGATGCGGGCGCGGGGCATGACGG
>JBEAOQ010000195.1:0-2673 GCA_041164845.1 Pseudomonadota bacterium
GGCGAAGGTTTCCATAAGGCGGGGTTTGTGGCCTCACTGGTGGGGGCTTTGCTGTTGATCTTTATTGGGCACCGTTTGGGTATCCGTTAGATTTTGCAGTTTTTGGGGGCTGGATGGCCCCCAAATCCCCTTTATAACCCACATTTTTCGCTGTTTACGCGCCCTCTCCGACCCCAAATGGGGAGAACGATTTACGGCACCAACACTGTGTCACGCGCGTCGGCGTGGGTTTCGGGGTAATCCAGCGTGTAGTGCAGCCCTCGGCTTTCGTGGCGTTGCAGGGCGGATTTGACGATTAATTCGGCGCTTTGCAGCAGATTGCGCAATTCGATCAGATCGCTGGTGACGCGGAAGTGGCCGTAATAGTCTTCAACCTCTTCATTCAATAATTTGATGCGATGGGCGGCGCGTTCCAGCCGTTTGGTGCTGCGGACGATGCCGACATAATTCCACATAAAACGGCGAATTTCGGTCCAATTTTGTTTGATGATAACCTCTTCATCGGAATCGGTGACGCGGCTTTCATCCCAATCGCGCACGGCGGGCGGGGCGGTGAATTGATCCCAATTCGCCAAAATATCCGCCGCTGCCGTTTCGCCAAAGACGAAACATTCCAGCAAGCTGTTCGACGCCAGCCGATTGGCCCCATGCAGCCCGCTCATCGTGCATTCCCCAGCGGCATAGAGGCCCGGAAGGTCGGTTTTGCCGGTCAGATCAATGATGATCCCGCCGCAGGTGTAATGTTGGGCGGGAACCACGGGGATGGGTTGGCGGGTCATATCTATGCCGACGGTCAGCAATTTTTCATAGATATTGGGGAAATGGCTGCGAATAAAATCAGCGGGCTGGTGGCTGATGTCGAGGTGGACATAATCCAGACCATCGCGTTTAATCTCGGCATCAATGGCGCGGGCGACAATATCACGCGGGGCCAGTTCGGCGCGTTTGTCATAGCGCGGCATAAAGCGTTTGCCGGTGCGCGGGTTTTTGAGATGGCCACCCTCGCCGCGCACCGCCTCGGTTATCAGGAAATTTTTGACTTCGAGATTATACAGGCAGGTCGGGTGGAATTGCATCATTTCCATATTGGCGACCCGCGCTCCCGCCCGCCACGCCATGGCTATGCCATCGCCAGTGGCGCCGCGTGGCGCGGTCGAGAACAGATAGCAGCGGCCCGCGCCGCCGGTGGCGAGGATGGTGGCGCGGGCGGTGTGTTTTTCGACATGGCCGGTGGCTTCGTCCAAAGCATAGACCCCCCAGACGCGGCCCGAACCCGAATAGCGCGTTTCATGGTGGCCGGTGATCAGGTCAATCGCGGCGCGGCCCGGCAGCAGGGTGATATTGGGATGGGCTTCGGCGGCGGCAAGCAGCGCGGCCTGCACCGCCCAGCCGGTGGCATCATTGACGTGAACGATGCGGCGGTGCGAATGGCCGCCTTCGCGGGTGAGATGGAGTTGCCCGCCTCCCGCTTTTCCGCTTTCCGTATTAAATGGCACCCCCAATGCCATCAGCCGATCAATCGCGTGCGGGGCGCGTTCGATGGTAAATTCGACGGTTTCTTGGCGGTTTAACCCCGCTCCGGCGATCATCGTGTCGCGGATATGTTCATCAAACGTGTCGCCCGCATCCAGCACCGCAGCGATCCCGCCCTGTGCCCATGCGGTGGAACCGCCGGTGAGGCCACCCTTGGCCAAGACCAGAACTGTGCGTGTATCAGCCAGCGCCAGCGCGGCGGTGAGGCCCGCTGCGCCCGATCCGATGATGATGACATCTGGGTTTTGGGCGGATTTAGGAGACAAGTTTTTGGCCATATTTGTGATAATGGCGAGGTTGGGTGGATTTGAAAAGGGGTTGTGGTATTATTGCCGCTATCATATCTCTGTAACCTAGGGTATTTACAGAGGTGGTCGCAAACCCTGATGGCGTAGTGCTGTTGGGGAATTTGGTTTGGATATTAACAAATTATGCGCCTGTTCTTCTTTCCTTTGTGTTGGATTAACCGCCACCGGCCAAACCGTCACCGCGCCAAATGGGACGGCACGCATTATGTCGGCAATTGCAAAAATTGCGGCAAACGGATTCGCAAACGCGATGGGGGGCTGTGGCAAAAGGATTGGATGGATAAGGATTGAGTTTTTAGAGCATCGTGCCAAAAAGCATGTCCTGAGCCTGTCGAAGGGTGGGAACCGGTTTTTTGCTTAAAACCCCGTTCTTCTTAAAGCTGGGCGATAACAAATAACGAGAGCGGGCAGTCTGATTCAGATTTAACACTGCCCGCTCTAGAAGCGAATTCGGCGCATCTGCGCACCCCCTCAAGAGCTGATCTATCGCATATGACCGATAGAAAAAGAAGAAGGGGTTCACGCAGAGGCGCAGAGCAGAAGAGAAGACGCAGAGATATTGTGACATGTTGAGATAGTTATTCCCCGCTTCGAAAATAGAATAATTTATTGGATCTCATCCGGCCAAGCCCCTCCTCTGCGGCTCCCTTTTTCCTCTGCGTCTCTGCGTGAACCCCTTCTAAAACCCATATGTGATAGCCTTGCCCAGCGGGGGAGGAATTATATGGTTCGATGTTAGGTAATCAATTCTAGGCGGATGGGATTGCGCTGGTCAGGGTGACGAAAACATCTTCCAGATCGGCTTCGCGGGTGGTGACGTCGATGATTTTTA
>JBEAOQ010000196.1:0-4190 GCA_041164845.1 Pseudomonadota bacterium
CGGGGTGTGCTCCATTTCGCGCAACAGCGCATTCATTTCCGCCACCGACAACACCCGCCCCGCCCGCACGCTGCCATGGCAGGCCATTGTTGCCAGCACATGTTCTAACCGCTCGCCCAGCAACAGCGCGTCTCCATTCGTCGCCAGATCATCGGCGACATCACGCACCAGCGCATTAACATCGCCCCGCGCCAAGGCGGCTGGCACGGACCGCACCAGCATCGCCGACGGGCCAAAGCGTTCCAACCCCAAACCATGCCGCGCCAGATCGGCCCCCGCCGATTCTAGCCTATCGCAAGCCAGTTCCTCCAATTCCACCACTTCGGGCAGCAACAAAGCCTGTGCCGCCGCAACCGCCTCTCCTGTTCCCGCTGCTTTCAACCGTTCCAAAACCAAGCGTTCATGCGCGGCATGTTGATCGACCAGCACCAGCCCATCCGCCGCTTCGGCCACAATATAGGTGCCCGCCACCTGTCCCCGCGCCACGCCCAGCGGATATTGCTCCGCATCCGCCGCCAATTCTGCGGCCATTTCGGCGCGTGCCGATGGGGCAACGTCCGACGGAGCCATAATCGCCGCCTCATAACCCCGCCAGACCTGCCCCGCCTCCTGCACCCGCCCCCCCGAAACCGCGCCATATTCGCGGGCAAACAAAGATTGCAGATTGGCTGGTGTTTGTGCCGCAATCGGCTCCTGCCGCCAATTCCCCATGCCCATCGCCGCCGGTGTTTGCGCTGATTTTTGCCCCGCACTGTCCAAAGCATAACGCAGCCCCGACACGATAAACCCGCGCACCAAAGCCGGATCGCGAAACCGCACCTCGGTCTTGGCGGGATGGACATTAACATCCACCTCTGGCGCAGGAATTTCCAAAAACAGCGCCAAAACCGCGTGACGATCCCGCGCCAACATCCCGGCATAAGCCCCGCGCACCGCGCCGATCAGCAACCGATCCTTGACCGGACGGCCATTGACAAACAGATATTGATGATCCGCCACCCCGCGATTAAATGTTGGCAATCCGGCAATACCGGTCAGGCGCAAGTCTCCCGCCTCAATGGCCCGCGCCACATCAATCACCACCCCATCATCGGCCAATTCGCGGGCAATAATTCGCGCCACCCGCTGTGCCGCATCATCGCCGCGCTGCACCGCCAACACCCGCCGCCCATCATGTTCCAGAGTAAAGCCAACCTCGGGCCGCGCCATCGCCAAGCGGCGGACGACATCCAAACAGGCGGCATATTCGCTGCGCGGGGAGCGCAGAAATTTGCGCCGTGCTGGCACCTGACCAAACAAATTTTCCACCAAAATCCGTGTGCCATGCGGCAGGGCAGCGGGGCCATCAGCAACCACCGCCCCATGATCGACAATCCGCCGCCAACCTTGGTCACAATCAAAGGGCCGACTCTCAAGCGTCATCCGCGCCACGCTGGCAATCGATGGCAAAGCCTCACCGCGAAAACCCAATGTGGCCACCAATTCAATCATGTCATCGGGCAATTTTGATGTCGCATGGCGTTGCAAAGCCAGCGCCATATCCGCTGCGCCCATCCCACAGCCATCATCGGTCACATCTATGCCGTCAATCCCGCCACTCGTCAGCCGGATGTGGATTGCCCCCGCCCCCGCATCCAGCGCATTTTCGACCAATTCTTTCAGCGCCGATGCCGGACGTTCAACCACTTCACCGGCAGCAATGCGGTTAATCAGCTCATCAGGAAGGCGGCGAATAAGGGGCATGATGCCAGCATAGGCCAGTTTGCACCGCGACACACCGCCCCCGGCAAATCTATCCCCAAAAACCATATCCATGACAACCGGTGAATATGTTCCGAAATGAAGCCGATTGCCCCGTTTTGCCCAACAAATTTTTGGCCTTTATGCCCAGCATCGGCTAAGGAGCCGCTTCGCATCACCACAAAACAGCTTCTACCGGTGGCTTGCTATCGGTAAGCATTTATAAATAAACGGATAATTTAATGGCATCGATCCTGTCACGATTCTTCAAATTCGGTTCGCAAAATATGGCAATCGACCTCGGCACCGCCAATACCCTGGTTTATGTCCAAGATCGCGGGATTGTCCTGAACGAACCTTCGGTGGTGGCGATTGAAACCATCAATGGCGTCAAACGGGTCAAGGCGGTGGGTGATGAGGCCAAAATGATGATGGGCAAAACCCCTGACAGCATCGAAGCCATCCGCCCGCTGCGCGATGGGGTGATTGCCGACATCGAAGTGGCGGAGGAAATGATCAAATATTTCATCCGCAAAGTCCATGGCGGCAAAAAGAGCCTGTTTCGCTATCCCGAAATCGTCATCTGTGTGCCATCGGGTTCGACATCGGTGGAACGCCGCGCCATCCGCGATGCCGCCAGCAATGCCGGAGCCAGCCAAGTCTATCTGATTCTGGAACCAATGGCGGCGGCAATTGGCGCCGATATGCCGGTGACCGAACCGGTGGGCAGCATGGTCGTCGACATCGGCGGCGGCACCACCGAAGTGGCGGTTTTGTCGTTGCGCGGGCTGGCTTATACAACATCGGTGCGGGTCGGCGGCGATAAAATGGACGAAGCGATTGTCTCTTATGTTCGCCGTCACCACAATCTGCTGATCGGCGAAGCGACGGCGGAACGGATCAAAAAAGACTTCGGCACCGCCATGGCTCCGGCAGATGGCATTGGCGAAATCATCCACATCAAGGGCCGCGATCTGGTCAATGGCGTGCCCAAAGAAATCACCATTAATCAAGCCAATATCGCCGAAGCCCTGTCCGAACCGATTGGTCAAATCGTCGAAGGCGTGCGGATTGCGCTGGAAAATACCGCGCCCGAATTGGCCGCAGATATTGTCGATCAGGGGATTGTTCTCACCGGCGGCGGCGCTTTGATACGCGGGCTGGATGAATTCCTGCGCGAAGAAACCGGCCTGCCAGTCAGCATTGCCGAAGATCCGCTGTCCTGCGTGGCATTGGGCACCGGCCGCGCCATGGAAGACCCGATCTTTCGCGGCGTATTGATGACCGCATAAACTGTTAACCGGCTTGGCATCGCACAGGGTGATGCCCGCTAATAGAGGATCAACAAAATGGCGCCGCCAGCCAACCGGCGCTCGGGCAGTTCGCGCAGAGCGCAATACGGCACATTTTTCAGCTATGTCGCTGGCGTCATCGGCGCGGCGATTGCTGGATTATTGCTGGTAACATCGCTGGCCAGCCCATCTACCCTGTCGGGTTTGCGCGGGTTTATGGGTGATTTAACCGCCGCCCCCGCCAAATGGACGGCCAGCAGCCGCGCCGCTGGCGGCACGATGCTGGATGTGTTGGGCGGCTATTTCATTACCGGCGCTGAAACCGCCAAATTGCGCCGCGAGGTCACTCTGGCGCGGATTCATCTGGCCCAAAATGCCGCGTTAAAATCCGAAAATCACCGGCTAAAAATGGCTTTGAATTTGGCCAATGCCAATCCCCAGCCCGTCGCCAACGCTTTTCTCATCGCCTCTACCGCCGCCAGCACCCGCCGCTTTGCCACGATTTCGGCGGGCAGCAACCAAGGGGTGCAGGTGGGAATGCCGGTGCGTTCGCCACTGGGTCTGGTGGGCCGCGTATTGGAAGTTGGCCGCAATACCGCACGCGTTTTGCTGCTGGCCGACAGCGAAAGCACGGTGCCGGTGCGCCGCGCCAGCGATGGCATTCCCGCCTTTGCCAGCGGCCGCCCCGATGGCCAGCTGCAATTGCGCCTCATCAGTTTGGGGATCAATCCGCTGAAGATCGGCGACGCGATTGTCACATCGGGGTCTGGCGGCTTGTTCTGGCCGGGAACGCCGGTGGCGGTGGTGACATCCCTGACGGTTGATGGCGCGCTAGCCCGGGTGCTTAGCGATCCTGCGGCCAGCGAAATAGTCAGCATTTCGCCGGCTTGGAATCCGGTCAATGATCCCAGCCTGCCGCCACCCCCGCCCAGCACCCCGCCCAGTGTCAAATATGGCAAAGCCAAGCCATGAACCCGTTTCGCTTCGCCACAGATTTAACCGACCCATTTCGCCAACAGATCAACCGTGCGCCGTCGCCGGTCATCGCTTATCTCATCCCGTGGCTGTCGATCATCTTGGCCTCTGCTGCCGTCACTTGGCCCAGCATAGCGTCCGCACCCCTGTTGCCGCAGCTGGGCTTGCTGATGCTGTTGGGCT
>JBEAOQ010000197.1:0-4547 GCA_041164845.1 Pseudomonadota bacterium
CAACACGGCAGCAGCGCGGGCCGGATCACTGGGATTTTTATACATCAAAATAAACGTCGCCCCGCTGATAGGCCAAGATTTTGCCCCAGGCTGATTAATCAACAACACAAAATTCCCTGGCGAGCGTCCCCATGGCGCACCAGCAGCCGCAGCGGCAAATGTCGTGTCATCGGGCAGAACATATTGCCCAGCCTTATTTTGCACCGAGGTAAAGGCGACCTTGGGGTCTTTCTTGGCAAAGGCATATTCGACATAACCAATCGAACCCGTGGTTTGTTTAACAAAAGCAGCCACGCCATCATTGCCCTTGCCGCCGATTCCCGCTGGCCAATTGACCGAATCACTGGCCCCGACGCTTTGCGCCCAAGCCGCGCTGGTTTGCGACAAATAGGAGGTGAAAATAAACGATGTCCCCGAACCATCCGACCGATGCACCACGGTAATCGGCATAGCGGGCAATTTGAACCCCGGGTTTAATTTGGCAATCTGCGCATCATCCCAGCGGCGAATTTGCCCCAAAAAGATCGAACCCAACACCGCACCATTCAATTTCAATTTGCCCGCAGTCACCCCGGGTATATTGACAATCGGCACCACCCCGCCAATCACCGTCGGGAATTGCACCAATCCGGCCTGCGCCAATTCGCCCGCCATCAATGGCTTGTCGGTAGCACCAAAATCCACGGTCTTGGCCTTGATCTGGCGAATTCCGCCGCCCGAACCAATCGCCTGATAATTCAGCTGATTGCCGGTGGCCGCATTGTAGGCCTGCGCCCATGACGTATACAGCGGCGCGGGAAAACTTGCCCCCGCCCCCGTGAAATTTTCAGCCGAAGCCGCCCCCGCCAGAACAGCAGCTGCGCCGATAGCGATCCCAATTTTGCGTAACATGGATGATTCTCCGTTAAAAATGTTCCTCATGCGCAACAGCTAGCCGTGACATATTACGCCTTTGTGACAAAGCATCCAAAGGTCAAGTCTTGGCAAAAATTTCCCCCAGTTTCGCAATTTTCAGCCAAAAAAATCCCTACGACAAAAGAATTTTGACTGACACATAGCTGTAACATTCGCCGCTTAGCTGTGCTTTGCGTCAAGCAAGAAAAGCGATGCAGCCTTCGCGCAAG
Source organism: Pseudomonadota bacterium (assembly GCA_041164845.1). GTDB lineage: Bacteria > Pseudomonadota > Alphaproteobacteria > Sphingomonadales > Sphingomonadaceae > Novosphingobium. The sequence continues at coordinate 1,125 of JBEAOQ010000197.1, forward strand.
ACATCGCCTAAAATGAATCACACAGAAACGGGGTAAATTTATGCGTCTACATACTTCCATCGCGCTTGGCGCCATTGCCGCTGTGCTGGCCCTGCCCGCCACAGCCGAAGCAAAGGCCAAATCCCATGCCCGCGCCGCCGCGTCATCTGCCCAAGAAGCGGGCCTGACAATGTCGGAACAGCTGCAAATGGCCCAGCAACAATTGGCCCAAATGCAAGCGCAATTAAACGCGATGCAAGCCAGATTGGAGCAAACCGCCGCCGCCCAAACCGCCGCTGCTGACGCCATAAACGCCAACACCGCCGCAACATCCGCCGCTGCCGCCACCGCGACCAAAGCCTTGGCCAGCGCCGATGCCAATAAGGCCGCCGTCGCCAAAACCGACAAAGCCGTATCCGCCGTAAAATGGGCCGCCGACACCAGCATCTCTGGCCGGATCTATTTCAACGTCAGCAACATCAATCAACAAGCCAATGCGGCGGGCGGGGCATCGGTGAAAAACATCGCCAATGGCACCGGCTATAATATCAAACGGATTTATCTGGGTTTTGATCACAAATTCAACGATATGTTCGCGATGAATGTCACCACCGACATCAGCAATGTGGTCGGCTCCACATCCAATGGCAATTTTATCGCGGGCACCAATAATCTGGTCGGCAAGGGGCTGTATATCAAGCAAGCCTATCTCCAAGCCAAGCTAAACCCCGCCCTCACCCTGCGCGTTGGGTCGGCGCAATTGCCATGGGTTCCCTATATCGAAGGGCAATATGGCTTGCGTCATATCGAAAATGTCCTGATTGACCGCACCGGCTATGGCACCTCATCTGATTGGGGTATCCATGCTTCGGGAGATCTGGCGGATAAGCTGATTTCTTATCAAGTGTCGCTGGTCAATGGCGGCACTTCGCGCAATGTCAAAGTCACCAAGAGCATGGATTTGGAAGGTCGTATTTCCATCCAAAAACATGGCTTGTGGGGCGCTGTCGGCGGCTATGTCGGCAAACGCGGCAATAATGTCCAATCGCTGACCGCCACCCCCACCACCTTCTACACGGCCAAACGGTTTGACGCGGCTGTGGGCTATAAAAACAGCCAATTTGGCCTAGGCGCGGAATATTTCTACGCCAAAAATTGGAACAATGTCACCAGCAATCCGGCGCTGGTCGCCCAATCACAAGATTCGTCAAACGGCTGGTCGATCTTTGGCAATTATAACATCACCCCCAAATGGACCGCCTTCAGCAAATATGAAACTATCCAGCCAAACCGCATCACCAATGCCGCGCTTCGTGACAAATATTTCAATATTGGTCTGCAATTCGAACCAGTAAAAATCGTCGATTTGGCGCTGGTTTACAAACGCGAAACGGTCAACAACGGCAGCCTCGCTACCACCAATGGCACCATCGGCATCGCCGGTCTGGGCAGCCACGGCAGCTACAGCGAAGTGGGCATATGGGGGCAGGTGCGCTTCTAAACGCTGTTCTCACTAAGACCCACAGACTATGCGCACAATCGAACTTTGAGCTTGATGACATTACTTAGCACCATCTTAGCTCCTCCCCCTTGAGGGGGAGGTTGGGTGGGGGTGGCCCACCCTCTCGAGCTGGGAACCCCCTCCCCCTTCGACAGGCTCAGCACCTGTGTAAGGGGGAGGTATATCTAGCTTGCCCAGTTCTGTGCAGATCATACATCCCCTGCAAAACAACGCGTAATGCCAAAACCCGCGCAATAATCATTCCATCCCACCTTGCGCCGCCCCCCGCGCTTGGGCATAGCCACAGCTTATGCATGATATAAAATCCATCCGCGCCAATCCCGAAGCCTTCTCTCTTGCCCAAAATCGGCGTGGAACATTTGCTGTCGATCATATTCTGGATTTGGATCAGAAACTCAGAGGCGGTCTCGCCGAGATTGAAACGCTAAAGGCCGAGATAAACAGGGTATCGCGTGAAATCGGCGAATACAAAAAACGTCAGGAGCAACCTCCAGTTGACCTTACAGAAAAGGTGATTTTTTGCAAAGATCGCCTCGCCTATATTGATAGTAATGCCAATCAGAATCCAAATAACATCAAAAATTCTCTTGATAAAATCATGCACGCTCTGCCCAATTTGCCTGCCGATGATGTGCCCGATGGCACCGATGAAGCGGGCAATGTTTTACAAAAAACGTGGGAACCAACGCATTCCCACTTACCCACCCCTCCTCGTCATCCCCGCGAAGGCGGGGATCCATCTGATGAATTTGCCAAAATAAACCAAGGGGAGCTGGATTCCCGCCTTCGCGGGAATGACGAAGCGGCGGTTCTTCAATTCTCCCCCAAACAACATTTCGACATCGGCACCCCCCTCGGCCTCGATTTCGAAACCGCCCAACAGGTATCTGGTGCCCGTTTCGCCTATTTGCGCGGCGGCATCGCCCGTCTCAACCGTGCGCTCGGCCAATTCATGCTCGACACCCACACCATCAAATTCGGCTATGAGGAGGTAAATCCGCCGCTGCTCGTCCGCGACGAAGCCATGTTCGGCACCGGCCAATTGCCCAAATTCCTCCACGATCAATTTATCTCCGCCGATATGCCCAACCGCGAAAAACTCTTTGCGGAATCGCTGCCCGCTGATTTTGAACAGCGTATGGCGGCGGTGCAGGGCGAAAATTACCAACAATGCCTCAATGACATGCTGGCCAAAGCCCCCACCCGCGAACAATTTTGGATGATCCCCACCGCCGAAGTCTCACTGACCAATATGGTGCGCGAAAAAATCCTCGCCGCTGCCGAACTGCCGCTGCGCTTCACCGCGCTGACCCCCTGCTTCCGCTCCGAAGCCGGCGCGGCGGGGCGCGACACCCGTGGCCTGATCCGCCAGCATCAGTTTGAAAAAGTCGAATTGGTCAGCATCACCGCGCCCGACCAATCCGATGCCGAACATGAACGGATGACCTTGGCCGCCGAATCCATCCTGGAAACGCTGGAATTGCCCTATCGCCGGATGCTGCTCTGCGCGGGCGACATGGGGTTTTCCGCCCAAAAAACCTATGATCTCGAAGTCTGGCTGCCCGGCCAAAATGCCTATCGTGAAATCAGCTCAATCTCCAACTGCGGCGCCTTCCAAGCGCGCCGGATGAACAGCCGCTACCGCCCCGAAGGCCAGAAAAACACAGAATTTGTCCATACCCTCAATGGCTCCGGCCTTGCCGTCGGTCGCACTTTGGTCGCGGTGCTGGAAAATTACCAAAATGCCGATGGCTCTGTTACCATTCCCGCCGCCCTCATTCCCTATATGGGCGGCATTACCGAATTGACCCCCAACTGATGCGTATCCTGCTCACCAATGATGATGGCATCCATGCCCCGGGGCTTGCGGTTCTCGAAACCATCGCCCGCAGCCTGTCCGATGACATCTGGATCGTCGCCCC
>JBEAOQ010000198.1:0-3361 GCA_041164845.1 Pseudomonadota bacterium
GGGTCTGGGCTATGCTTTGGGTCATAGTGGCGCCGAAGCAGACGGTGTCATTGAATTGCTATACGGCGGGTTAAGTTTTGATTTGCTTGGTTTAATGCCCGCAGAAAAATGCCCCATGCCCGATATTGCCCATCGTTATGGCTTCACCGCACCGCTGGCCAATCGCGGATTAGAGGCGATTACGCTGGTGGCTGGCGAACATTTGCGCGGGGCGGAAAATTTGCTGCCGGTGGTGCGCGGGATGACCGCGATCGCCGCCAAATTAACCGCGCTGTCCGGCGCTCTGGCGGTGGCGTGGCATCCAGCGCGCAGCCTGATAGCCGCCGAACCATTTGTCCGCTCGATCACCAGCTGGCTGGACGGCGGGGCTTTTCCGGCGCTGGGCCTAACCGCCTTGATCCGCGATGTGGATTCGGGCTTGCGCAGCGAAGGGCTGGCTTTTTTCACCGGCCAAGAATTGCGGATCGAGCCGATCCACGGCGAAAGCGCGGCGGGGGCGGCGAAAATAGCCTTGCGTTTGATCCATATGTTGGTCGGCAGCGAGGCTGTGACCAAGCCCTATGAATTCACCGGCCCCGCTGGCGAAAATTTGCGAGCCGAACCTTCTGGCAATGGCAAATATATCCGCATATACTCCAAGGCTTGAGCTGCGAATCACTTTCCTTTTCCCCAGATTTATCCCCAACCTGTCCACAGGTTTTGCGGGGTGGAAAAATACAATCAGCTGAAATTTATCGAAAAAACATCGCAACTGCACCGCTGCCCTTTCGTGCGGTAAATCGGCGCGGCACGGCGGGCTATGATTCGGGGCTGCAACGCCATCATTTGCTCCCCCGCCAAGTTTTGACCAAACCCTGTTTCGCGCCGCTGCTTGACACCATTGGCCGCAAGCGGATGGGTTTTGATGATTTTCGTAGCAATGGATTGTTGCTGCCCAGCACCGAAGTGGCGGCGATGCGGATTGGTCTGCCGCTGCATCGCGGGCCGCACCGTGATTACAATGCGATGGTCATCGAACGGTTGGGACAGGTCGAGGGGCGCTGGGCGGAGATGCGGCTGCGCGCCCCTGAAATCGCCCATGATGAGGCACTGCTGCGGTTGCATCTGTTGCAACGGGCGCTGCGGCGGCGCTTGCTCGATCCGGGCCGCAAACCGCTGCGGCTCAACCGGTATGATCGGCTGGGGCAGGGGGTCGATTTTACCGAGCTGGACGCGATGGCCGAAATGCTGTGGCCGGAGACCGAAGTGCCGTTTGTGGACATTCCGGTTAGCAATTTGGTGTCGGCAGAAGCACAGTTAATTATGGCCGATCAAGAAGATCAAAGCGCCAGCCGCGCAGCCAATTCGGCCTTTGCATTTTGATATTCGGCGCACAACCGGTCGACACGGTTGGCCACTGATTCCACCACTTGCACCGCGCCAATGCCCTGGCCAGCGCCCCAAATGTCTTTCCATGCCTTTGCGCCGCTATTGCCGCCCGATCCGAAATCCATTTTTGTTGGGTCGCTGGTGGCCAGATTATCAGGGTCCAATCCGGCATTGATGATCGAAGGCCGCAGATAATTGCCATGCACGCCGGTGAACAAATTGGTGTAAACAATATCCCGCGCCGCGCCATCGGCAATCGCTTGTTTGTAGTTGGGCGCGGCATTGGCTTCATTTGTGGCGATCCACGCGCTGCCGATATAGCCGAAATCCGCGCCCATCGCCTGCGCCGCCAGCACCGAACGCCCGCAGCCAATCGCCCCGGACAGCGCCACCAAGCCATCAAACCACTGGCGAATTTCCTGCATCAGGGCGAATGGCGATTGGGTGCCGGCATGGCCGCCCGCGCCCGCCGCCACGGGAATCAGGCCATCTGCGCCTTTTTCAATCGCTTTATGGGCAAAGAAATTGTCGATAATATCATGCAGGACAATCCCGCCCCAGCTGTGGATCGCGGTGTTAATATCCTCGCGTGCGCCCAATGATGTAATCACCAGCGGCACCTGCCACTTGGCGCAGACCGCCATATCTGCCTCCAGCCGATCATTGCTGCGATGGACAATTTGGTTGACGGCAAAGGGCGCAGCGGGGCGGCCTGGATGCGCGGCATCATGCGCCGCCAATTCCTCGGTAATCCGGTGCAGCCATTCATCCAGCTGGCTGGCGGGACGGGCATTGAGCGCGGGAAACGAGCCGACGACACCCGCTTTGCACTGGGCAATCACCAATTCCGGCCCCGATACGATGAACAAAGGCGAGGCGATAACGGGGAGACGGAGGTTTTTGAATAGGGCTGGCAGGGGCATGGGGGGCTTTCAATCTTTTCGTCATTGCGAGCGCAGCGCGGCAATCCATCACCCGAACGGGCCAAAACCAGACTGGATTGCATCCTTCACTCGCCATGACGTTCAATGCGGAGGTTGGCTGTTAATCGTTCAGTTAAGTTGACCTAAACGGAAACTTGCGCCCTGTCTAGCGCGATCCGTAACTCCTCCCCCTCAAGCTCAGGGTAATTGCATAATCAATTTCACGCGGAGGCGCGGAGGCGCGGAGGGATTTGTTTGCCGTCTAGAGCGGGCAGTGATAAATCTGAATCAGACTGCCCGCTCTAGATTTTTGTTTACGCATCGTTTTAAGCTGAAAACCGGTTCCCACTTTTCAGCACGATGCTCTAACGCTCGTGACAAATTAATCAGCCGCAAAAACACCCATATTATGCGCATTGATACCCAACTGGCATGTTCTCTCCGCACCTCCGCGCCTCCGCGTGCCTATTTTCTATCTTATCGGACAGCCAATTTCCCATATGCAATGGCCGCCCTCAAGAGGGAGGTTGGGTGGGGGTGGCCCAGCATCACGTTGAAACAGAACCCCCGACGCAGCCCATTTCCACCAAGAATGCCTGAAATTCAGGCGCGGGGCGAATGGGGTCGAAATCATCATCATTGGCCACCATATCGCAATCAAACCGCCCCAATTTGTCACGCCAAGCCCGCAGCCCAGCAATCGCCGCCGCCACATCGCCTGAACTTGCGCGAGAACACGCTATGATAAACAGCGCATTCGCCAAGTCCTCTTGCAATGCGGGCATTGTGCTGTCGCCAAAGCGGGCGATCAGCTCGTCATAGATGGCGATTTCCTCATCGGGCTTATTTTGCTGGCCAAGTGCGACGCCCTTATAGACCATCGCCTTCGCCACCGGTTCTTGCAATGCGGGCATTTCGCTGTTGCCAAAGCTGGCGATCAGCTCGTTATAGATGGTGATTGCCTCATCGGGCTTATTTTGCTGGCCAAGTGTGATGCCCTTATAGAGCATCGCCCCCGCCACCCGCTCTTGCAATGCGGGCATTGTGCTGTCGCCAAAGCGGGCGATCAG
>JBEAOQ010000199.1:0-4668 GCA_041164845.1 Pseudomonadota bacterium
GAAGGGGAAAAGCCGCTAAGATTTTTACTATACTTCTTTGCGCCTTATTTTCTTAGCGCCTTTGCGTGAAACATCTTTCAATAACTCTTGACAAAACAAACCATATAGGTTATACACCTCCCCGTCAGCAGCAATGCTAACAAACAGCGGCGGGGCGTCAGGCGTAAATGCATAACGCTTAAACACCTCACGTAACGGAACCGGCGCGCCTCAAGCGGAGGCGTCCGCGAACCAAAGATGCAAGGAGTGGTCGGCGTTTATCCCCGGCCCAGAAAATCGGGGTATGCCCCGGTGGTCAGCGGTACACCTGCGAGCTTTACCCGCCCCGCCTTGCACGAAAAGCCGAGCAGACGAGATCAAGCGTGAACCTCGCCCGCCATTCGCAAAAAGTCACGCAAACCAAGCCTGTCTGGTTCAGGCACCACCGATCCCTTCCCGATCAGGCCTTATCTGATCGGACAGAAAGGTCGGCACCAGAACGCGCCGGTTCCCCCGTCCGCTCATTCCCACCCAAGGCGCAACCACGCGCCAAAAATTCCTCCCCATTTTGCGCAGCCAAATGGGGAGGTGGCGCGCCGAAGGCGTGACGGAGGGGTCGACACCATCGGCGGCACAAGAAGAGAGAATTATCTCACACAAAGCCACGAAGGCGCAAAGAAGAAGAGATAATTATGCGACTTTTACACAATGCGCCCTCCCCGCCTTCAAAATATCTTGGCACCTTGGCGGCTTCGCGTGAGATTAAATCCTTCCTCCAACGATGACCCACTTCCCCCCAAAAATTTAACTAACATTAATGTAAATACACTTGCACCCGCCAACACCTGCGCTAAAGCAACCCCATGGCCCCCACACCCACGCCCACGCTCACACTCCCAATCGAACCACAACCTTGGCGCGAAAATTACGCCCATCCCCATGCGTGGGACACACCATTCCCACCGCTGTCCTTACCCGAAATGTTCGAAACCAGCGCGGCGGCGTATCCCGACCAGCCGCTCGTCGAATTCCTTGGCCGCACATACACCTACCGCCAAATCCACGCCCAAGCCCGCGCCTTTGCTGCCGGATTGCAATCCTATGGCATTACCAAAGGCGACCGCGTCGGCCTGTTTTTGCCCAATGTCCCGATCTATGTCGCGGCCTATTATGGCGCATCTATGGCCGGCGCGACGCTCGTCAATTTCTCGCCGCTCTACACCCCCGCCGAACTCAAAGCTCAGCTCGCCGACTCAGGCGCGCGGCTGCTCGTCACCCTCGATTCCCCACTGCTCCTGCCCAAAGCCATCGAAGTCCTGCGCGATTCCGCCCTTGAATCGCTCATCGTCGGGCAGTTGGCCGAGATGCTCCCGTGGTATAAAAGTCTCGCCCTCCGCCTGTTTGGCCGCAGCCAAATCTCTCCCCTGCCCGAAACCACCGACATCATCCCGTGGCCCGCTATGCTGACGCAAAATCCCCCCACCCCCGTCACCATCAACCCGCTCACCGACATCGCCCTGCTGCAATATACCGGCGGCACCACCGGCACACCCAAAGGCGCAATGCTCTCGCACCACAACCTTACCGCCAATGCCCGGCAGGTCGAGGCGCTTGATCCACAGGCCCACAGCCGCGATGTCATCATCGGCGCGTTGCCAATGTTCCATGTTTTCGCCAACACCTGTGTGCTCAATCGCACCGTGCTCAACGGCGGCTGTATCGCCATGTTGCCGCGTTTTGATGCGGGCCAAGTGCTAAAACTGATTGGCAAAGTCAAAGCCACCGCCATGCCCGGCGTGCCCACCATGTATCAGGCGCTGCTCGATCATCCCCATTTCAACACAACCAATTTCACATCCTTGCGTGTCTGCATTTCCGGCGGCGCACCCTTGCCCGGGCCGGTCAAGGCCAAGTTCGAAGCTGCCAGCGGCGCGAAATTGGTCGAAGGCTATGGCCTGACCGAAAGCTCGGGTGTGGTTTCGAGCAATCCCTATGCCGGGGACGGCCACACCGGCACCATCGGCCAACCCGTGCCCGCCACCCGCATTCGCTTGTTGGATAAAGACAACGCCAGCCGCGATGCGCCAGTCGGCGAGGCCGGAGAATTGGCCTTCCACGGCCCGCAAATGATGCAAGGCTATTGGAATCGCCCCGAAGCCGAAGCCTCCGCCTTTGCCCTGCGCGGCTCGACCCGCTGGCTGCGCACCGGCGATGTCGCGGTCATCACAGATGATGGCTACATCCGCATCGTTGACCGGCTCAAAGACATGATTTCGGTCGGCGGTTTCAAAGTCTACCCCAGCGAAGTCGAACACGCGCTGCTGCAACATCCAGCGGTCAAAGAGGTGCTGGTGATCGGCGTCCCCGATGCCTATCGCGGCGAAATGCCCCGCGCATATATCACCCTAAACCCCGAAGCCGAAGCCGTGACTGGCGATGAATTACGCGATTGGCTCAACCCCCGCATCGGCAAACATGAACGGGTAGATTCGGTGGTCATCCGCGACAGCTTGCCCAAAACCATGATCGGCAAATTGGACCGGAAAGCGTTACGGACGGAGATTATGTAATTTGTGGAAATTTACCAAATTAGGGTTGACGAGATTATGGTCTCTAGGTATCGCTAAGGCGATACCTAGAGCATACTATCATACGCAAAAATCGCATAATTTTGTTGACATTGTCGACAATTATGACATCGGCGGTCTATGCAAATTGTGGCAATCACTGTAACGCAGCGTTGGGGTTAGGCGATGTTTAGATTCATACGGCTAATTTTTTCAAAGCCCCACCTCCCCACAGAACCCAACCTTGACATCCTTCCCGAAACGGCCCGCAAAATTGTTGCGCGTCGTTCACATGGTAATGTGCGGATGCAGTTAGGCATGTCTTACAACAGAGATGAAGTTGATGCACGGTATGCCAAGCTCCGACCCATTAACCGCACCTCTCGTTAAACCGCCAACACTCGCTGAATTTCGTGCCGAATATAAAAAGGCCGACGATTTTTGTAGTGAGGTGCAGACAATCCACAATGCAGCGGGCGAGCCAGCGATTAATGAGTTGAGAAATGCTGGCCAGCATCTTTTGGCCGCTTTATCAAATGATCTCAAGTCGCTTGATGGTGCCAATATGATCTCTGCACTGAATCATGCAAGACGTGCATGTTATGAAGCCAGTGAGGCTGGCATCATTTTTTGTATTGAAATTATTAATAAATTTCAAGATGACTATCGTGAGATAGTGATTACAGATGTGGTAGGTGATTACGTCAATCACATGACGAGCGCCGACAATGCTATCAAAATGCTGCAATCGGGGAGGCAAGAAAATTTTAATCGAGATCAAGATCACAGTGATCGCATGGATGCCTTCCGAGATTTGGCTAAAATATGCCAAATCCTCACAGTTGGACGGAATGAATTAAATAAGATTGTTGCGCGCAAAAGATCAGAGGCCAACAGATGGGTTTTAGGAATAATTGTCGCTATCGTGGGCGGATTATTAACAGTGCCCAGCACATTAGACTGGCTTGATGCTCACGACATCATCAATTTTTTTCCCAGCGTCCCGCCCAAATCCAACTAATTTTGCCAACATCAATTTCGGCTCGCCATTCACCGCAGCAGGCCCAGAACTCACCACTTTCGCCCCACGTACAACAAAACGCCCATCCACCCGCGCGCCCTGCTCGATGGTCAAAGTCTCATATTGGACATCGCCGTGAATCCGCGCCGATTTTAATATCACCAGCGCCTTATTCAGTGGCGGCTGGGCGACGAAGTCGAACGTATCGAAGCTCTTTGTCTGCGGGAACTTTGCCATCCGGATGCAGCGCTCCACCATGCGCCATTCACGGTCGATGCGCAGCGGGCCGAGCGATTCAACCATATGCCATTCCGCTCCAAATTTAACACTGCCCGCTCTAAGATTCCAAAACTTGCTTCTATCCTCTCCCCGATAGGATGCAAATGTCAGAATCAGGCTACTAAAACTTCACATTGGCAGTCAGATAGTAATATCCACCGTTGAATCCGAACTGGTTGGCATTGCGCGTGTAGGGCGTTTGACCGTTTGAATAGGACGATGCCTCGCCGACATTGCCCGCACGCAGGCTGTTCCATTTGTCCGGATAGGTATCGAACAGATTGTTCGCGCCCAAGGTGAGTGAGAATTTGTCCGAGAAATTATAGGTGGCATTGAGGTCAATAATTGTCTTGGCACGAAATGTCTGGACACAGCGGTTGGCGGCATTGCAGGCGACATTGCTGTCAGATGCGCTCAAACCGGTGCTAAAGGCTTTCACACTGCCGAAATATGTTGCCCTTGCGCCCAGACTCCACGAACCAATCTGATAATTGCTAGATAGCAGGATTTTTGTCTGCGGCTGTGCCACTTCGATCAGTTCGATAGCGGTCAACCCCACCAGCAAGGCCGACTGGTTGGCAGCCGATGCCCCAGCGACCAGTGCCGCAGGGGTTGCACGCTGGCGCAGAACCTTGGTTTCGGCATGGGTGCCAGCCAGAGTTAGTTTCAGATCACCTCCGGCTAGAGCGGTCTTATAAGTAATGACCACATCAATCCCGCGTGTGCGGGTGTCGATCTGGTTGGTGAAGAAGCGGATTTCCTTGACCCCTGGAAACAACGCCGTAACAGCCGGGAAATTGGCGGTGGTGATGGTGTCGGTAA
>JBEAOQ010000200.1:0-7305 GCA_041164845.1 Pseudomonadota bacterium
GGCTTTTGGAGAATTGCTCGATTTTGCGTAGAGGATAATGTGACGCTCTGTCTTCCATTCAACTTTATAATGCTTGGCATGTGCCGCATCTTTGAAACGCAAAGGAGATTTGTTCCCACCACCATCCGTGACATCCTGATCAAATTCCCAATCCCAATCATCACTGAGGCGAAAGTTAAACTGACGGTCGAGTCCACGCGGTATTACCAGATTACTATTGCCAGCCGCATCCTCGCGCACCGCCCCTGTGCCCTTATCATCCATGCGAAATGTCAGTCGCTTACCGTCAGCGACCATCTTGAATTCCACTTCAAAGCTCGCGCTTGACGCAAGGTCGGCCTTCTTTGCGGTCTCAATTTTCCAATCAGTCTGATGATCGACAAGTGATTTTGAATTCATATTAGCCCCCTAATTTAAATTTATATATCTGAAAGACTTTTTAGCGTATTTATTATTTTATCTCTAGTTCTCAACCAGTATTTATTTTCTGGATCATGTTGAACAAGTTGATCGGCAATTTTTAACGCATCTTCGCCAATCTGTCTGGCTTCTGCGGTTTTATGGGCTGTAATCAAATTCTGACAAAACCCCCAGCGTGCCAACATGCCCCCCTGCGTTATCTGCATATTATTTGGAAAACGCATCTGCATGTCATCAGCATTATGTATCTGTTTGCGGCGTATCTCTATTGCCCTATCAACATGCCCCAGCATCATTTCCGCATCCGCCAGCCAGCCCAAATTATTGGTATAGGCGCGTTGCGATTCCACATCCTGCGGCAAACTCTCGGCCACCGTTTGGAGTTCTGCTACCGATGCTGCGCAATGTGGTATGGCCTCCTTGGCTTTCTGAGAACTTTGAAGAAAAGCGCAAAGATTGCTCTCAGCATAGCCCAATTCACGCCGATATGTGACCGACTTGCCGTCTATTTGCACCAATTTCTGAGCCAGATCGCGATAGGCCAGCCAATGGGATTTTGTGGTTGGCAGATCATTTTGTTTAAAAATGACATATCCCACCCAATATTCGCTTTGCGCATGGTTAAACACCCGCTCCGGATCATTGGGCGCGTCATCCAGCATGGTTTTGGTGATATGATAGGCTTCGTCAAATTCGCGCTTGGCCCCTGCCATATTGCGCCGTGCCATATCATCTTCGCCCATCGCCACCAGCATTTTTGCCCGCCGCCCCATGCTGTCGGACGGCAGAGAAGCAAGATCGCTTTGCCGCGAATAATGAGTCATCACCCGCGCATTGACCGAATCCATAATGTCCAATCGCCCGACGCCTTTGAGGCGGCCACGCAGATCGGACAGCATAAATTCCACCAAAGCCTCACTTTCTAATCGTTGACGCTGCGCCTCGCGTCGGGCCATTATTGCGGCAATGGCCAATCCCGTCGTTATTAGCGCAACCAGTAAGGCCACCGCCGTGACGGCCATCACGCGGCGATAGCGATTTTGCGCATCGCGTTGCACCAAGCGGTCGAGCGGCAAACCCGCCAGCCCCGCCACCAATTTCAGCAAAGCCAGATGAAAGCCATCACCATGGCGCCGAAAATCTGCGGCCAAGGGTTCTTGGGTTGCCCCACCGCTGGGCAAAAATGCGTCGGGGAAACTGCTCTCCGGCTCACCATCAATCAAGGCGAACAGCACGGGCCGATCGGGGCGTAATTGGCGAAATTGGGCAATTTCCATCGCCACCCAGCGGCTTTTGCGTGCGGCGGGGCTGGCGATCACAATCAGTACCTCACTGCTGGCCAAAGCCGCCATCACTTGATCCGTCAGGCTTTCCCCCGCGACCAATTCGGCGCGATCAATGAAAATCCGCCCCAATTTGCGCGATTCTGCGATTTCATTGGGCACTCCACCCGGTGGAACAACGCCTTTGGGCAGGGTAAACCGCTCTAATTTGCGGTGCAGCCGATGGGCAAAGCCGCTGTCCACATGGCTATAGCTGATAAAGGCTCGATAATTTCGGCTGTCGGATGAATTGCGCTGCACCAAAGACCCCTTACTCGCCCCAGCACTCTGATGATGCATGATTATGGACGGCAAACTGCTGAATAGGGGGAAAATTGCCCCGCTATCAAGCCTTGATTGCACCGATCAATCAGCGCGTCGGTTGGTCCATGCGATTTCCGCCGCGTATCGTGCCAAAGTCACTCGGCAATTTTCAGAATAAGCTTCCCAGTATTCGCCCCTGAGAACAGCCGCATAAAGGCTGGATAGGCCTGTTCCAGCCCGTGCTGAACATCCTCATCAACCCGAATTTTTCCCTCGGCCATCCACTGCGCGACTTTCATCCCACCTTCGGCGAATTGCGGAACATAATCCATGATGAGAAAGCCCTGCATTGTCGCGCGTTGGACTATCAACGCCCAGATATTGCGCGCGCCATGCTTGCCGTCGGCACTGTTATATTCGCTAATCAGTCCGCAGAGCAGAATGCGCGCTTTCATTGCGAGGTTGAGCAGTCCGGCGTCAAGCACATCGCCGCCGACATTTTCAAAAATCATATCAACCCCGTTTGGCGCGGCCCGAGCGATTTCGGCGGCGATTTCGGCGGATGTTTTGCCGCGATAATCAATGGCGACATCAAAGCCATAATCGGCAATCAACCGCTGGCATTTGTCCGCGCCACCCGCGATGCCGATAGTGCGACAGCCCATGATTTTACCAATTTGGCCAACCACCGAGCCAACGGCACCTGCCGCGCCGGTCACCAGCAAAGTCTCTCCGGCCTGTGGCTTTAAGCCATCGAGCAATCCGAAATAGGCGGTTAATCCCACGGCCCCCATCCCCGAAAGGAACAATGTCGGGCTGGGAACCAAGGCTATATCGATCTTGCTGGTAAAGCCACCGGGCTGGACTGCCGAATAATCTTCCAGCGCATTCAAGCCCAAAACCCAATCGCCGACCTGAAAATCCGCGTTGGCCGAGGCGAAAACCCGCCCAATCGTGGTAGCCGTAACGGGACTATCCAAAGGGATAGGGGGCATGTAGCTGGGCACATCATCCATCCAGCCGCGCTGTGCAGGATCGAGCGAGGCATAATGGTTGCGGACGATGAAGCCGCCCGGCTCAGGCGCAGAAATCTGCGCTTCTACCAATGAAAAATCTTCTGGCAACGGCATTCCATGCGGGCGGCGGATAAGCCGAAACTGACGATTCACAGACATCTGGCAGCACTCCTTTGGCGGTTATCCGCATGTCGCATGTGTTCAAAATGTCGCACCTGTAACAAGTGGCAGTTCGCAAGGGCGCGAAGCATAGCCACTACTCTGATCGAGCAAGAATGCCCGACGAGGGGCATTGCCATAGGGAGGTTATAATGAGGGCGATGTTGGTTAAATCAACAGTCATGGGCGCTTTGGCGTCAGTTAGTATTTTGGCATTGGCAACACCTGCGCTGGCGCAGAATGCGCAGCCAGCAGCCACGGATAATGGTGGCGTGGTGGATATTGTCGTCACCGCACGTCGGCGTAATGAGAGCATCCAAACCACGCCGGTTTCGATCACTGCGATCACCACCGCCGGATTGGAAGCCAAGGCCACCACCAATATCGGCGATTTGCAAGGCGCGGCACCAAATCTGCTGATTACCCAGCAAAATTCGGGCGCACAGGCCGCCAATCTGTCGATTCGCGGTATGACCTATGCCGATATTGAAAAATCGCAAGATCCCACGGTAGGCGTGGTGATTGACGGCGTTTTCATCGGCACCAATACGGGCCAGCTGCTTGATTTCTTTGACATTGGTTCGATCGAAATTCTGCGTGGGCCACAAGGCGTGCTGTTTGGTCGCAACACCATCGGCGGCGTGATCAACATCACCCGCAGCGCACCTAAAGACTATTTTGGGGCCAAAATTGAGGCCGATTATGGCTCCTTCAACACGTGGTCTGGCAAAGCAGTGGTCACTGGCCCGATTGTGAAGGGGCTGCTGGATTTCAAGGCATTCTATATGCACGGCGAAAGCGATGGTTTTTACACCAATGCTGCATCGCGCAAGCATGTGGGCGGCTATCGTAATGACAATTATGGCTTGGCGTTCAAACTGACCCCCGCCCCTAATTTTGATGCCACTTTGACGCTGGAGCAGCAACGACAGTATTTTGATGTGGTCAATTCCAACATCACCCGTTCGGGCGAGCTGTTTTGCGGATTTATCCCTGCTATTCAATGCAATCGCAATACGGCGCATAATCTTTACACCGTGTATAATTCACCGGCATCGTCAAAATATCGCGCCCCGGCGGCCACTTTGGCGATGAATCTGGATGCAGGCGGGCTGAAAATTGCCTCAATCACCAGCTATCGTGAAGGGCATGAGGACCAGACGCAGGATTTCGATGCGTCTACCACTGATCTCTATTACACCCACCGCGTGCAAAATTACTGGCAATTTAGCCAGGAGCTGCGCGCTTCGGGCAATCTGGGCAAGACACTCGATTTTGTTGCGGGCGCTTATTATTTCCAATCGGCCTATGATTTCGTGCAATATACGCGGCTGTTTGCCTTTAACCCGGCACTGAACCCCGATGTGGCGGACACCAATCCGCAACTGTCGAATCCGAAATCGAAATCTGTGGCCTTCTTTGCTGATTTTGACTGGAAATTTGCCGAAAAATTCCGCCTGTCGTTTGGTGGCCGTTATACACATGACACCAAATCGCTGTATAATGCCTTCAAAACTGGCGGCGTGATTAACAATGGCGCACCCGCATCCTTCAACAAATTCACGCCCAAGGTCAGCGTGGATTACCGTCCTGATAACAATACCATGGTCTATGCCTCATGGTCGCGCGGTTATCGTTCGGGTGGTTTCTCGCCACGTGCCTCGACAGCGGCACAGGCGGCTATTGCCTATCAGCCGGAAAATGTTGATTCCTACGAAGTCGGTGCCAAGCTGACGATGTTTGACCGCAAGCTGGTGTTCAACATCGATGGCTTTGTTGAAAAATACAAGAATATGCAGCAAAATACCACGATCCCCGGTGGCCCCACCGGCAACCAAACGGTGACCGGCAATGTCGGCGCGGCGAATATCAAGGGTATTGAAGCTGATTTCACCGCGCGGCCGACGCCTGATTTCAAACTGAATGGCTCAATCGGCATTTTGGATAGCAAGTTCAAGGGCTTTATCGCGGGCAATGCGCTGTCCAATGTCCTGCCAACCTATGTTGGCACCGTGCCAGCCAATGTTGCAGCGGGCAGCACCACTGTGCAACTGGATTATTCGGCCAATAATATGATCTATGCGCCGAAAGTTACCGCATCGCTCAATGCCGAATATACCTGGCATTTGGGCCGCGATACGATGAAATTCAACTGGGGCTATCGCTATATCGCGGCTTATGATCAGCAGATTTCGCTGGGCGCGATCACCGGCGCATTGCCTACGGTTGTGGCGGGCAATGTCGTGCAGCCAGCTTCGCCGCTGGTGGTGCATGGCAATGATGCCCGCGTCCGCACCACGGCGCAAAATCTGCTTGATGCCAGCGCCACCTATAATTTCAACCTGAGCAACACCAAGGCACGGGTTACCGCCTATGTCCGTAACCTGCTCGATCATCGTGGCACCACGGCGGCCTTCACCGTGGCTGGGCTGTGGTCCTTTGCATCGGCACAAGAGCCGCGTGTATTTGGTGTTCAACTTGGCTTTGAGTTTTAATCAGGCTTGATATGTTTAATGGCCGTGCATGGTTTGTGCCATGCGCGGCCTTTTTTTTGGAGGATACACAATGGCGCGTTTGGCTGGTAAAATCGTTCTTATCACGGGCGGCGCTTCGGTGCCGGGACTTGGCAGCGCCACCGCGATGCGTTTCGCCGAGGAAGGGGCAACAGTGTTCCTGACCGATGTTGATCTGGCCGGGGCGGAGACAGTGGCACAGACCATTCGCGATGCTGGCGGCAAGGCCAGTGCCCATATGCATGATGTGACCAACGAAGCCGATTGGGACGCGGTATTCGCCGCCATCATCACAGCACATGGGCGGCTGGATGTGCTGGTCAATAACGCCGGTATCGCCAAACTCGGCATGATTAGTGATGTTTCCACCGCCGATTGGCTCAAACAGAATGATGTCAATCTCAACAGCGTCTTTTATGGCACGCAACGCGCTGTGCGCGAGATGCGGCGGGTTGGCCAAGGCGGCTCGATCATCAACATGTCCTCGGTCGTGGGCAATGTCGGCGTGCCCGGTTGCACCGCCTATGCCGCGAGCAAGGGCGGCGTGCGGCTGATGTCAAAAACCGTGGCGATGGAAACCGCCCGCGAGAAAATTCGCGTCAATACGGTTCACCCCGGCATGATAATGACCAACATGCAGACGGTCGCGCTGCGCGACAACCCTGAGCAATATGAGCTGATTTCTGCCAGCATCCCTATGGGCCATTTCGGCGAACCGATTGATATTGCAAATATGATTTTGTTTTTGGCGTCGGATGAAGCGCGGTATATTACCGGTCAGGAATTTGTCGTCGATGGCGGCATGATCGCGATGTGATCTGCCGCCTCGCAGCTAGAGCATCGTGCTGAAAAGCATGTCCTGAGCCTGTCGAAGGGTGGGAACCGGTTTTTGGCTAATAACGATGCGACAACAAATAATTAGAGCGGGCAATCTGATTCAGATTTAACGCTGCCCGCTCTAGATTCGTTCTTGTTCAAATTGAACCAGAACGAATCTAGATTTTCCTTTGTTTATCGTGTTTTCCGAGCCGTTCGGTGATTTCACCTCACTCGAAAACACTCTACACCACTTGGCGATGAATGTTGCGAAACGCACGGCTTTGAAACAGCCATTGGCCGTTGACCTTGACGCAAACATCTTCGTAGCGCCCACGATCCCGATGCACCTTGCCCTCGGAGTCATTATAGATTTCTGACGTCCATGAGCGCACTTGGGCCCGATTGCCGTCAATTTTGATCGACCCCGGCCAAGCGACGAACATGATGCCGGGATAATCCTTCATCGCCGTCACCCACATTTCGCGGATCGCGGCCCTGCCCACGGTATCCGGATATTCGGGATAATCGGGCAAGCTCCACACCCCATCTTCCGCCCAAAGTGCGCTCCAATCATCGGCATCAAAGCGCGAGACGGCATCGGCATAGGCTTCAAGCAATTCCCGAATGGCAAGGCGATCTTCAACAGCGCCGGTGAACAACATATCTCTCTCCTTTGGTATGGAGCGGGCAGCGTTAAATCTGAATCAGACTGCCCGCTCTAATTATTTGTTGTCGCATCGTTATTAGCCAAAAACCGGTTCCCACCCTTCGACAGGCTCAGGACATGCTTTT
>JBEAOQ010000201.1:0-4174 GCA_041164845.1 Pseudomonadota bacterium
AGGCGGCCCGATGGCCATGCGCATATTGGCTGCGGGCCATCCGCTGATGCTGTGGGCGCGTCGTGCTGAAATGCTAGAACCTTTTACCGCAGCAGGGGCCGATGTCGCCATCACCCCCGCCGCATTGGCCGCTGAATGTAGCATCATCTGCCTATGCGTCGTCGATGATGCCGGTGTGGCGGAATTGGCCGAAATTATCATCTCGGCCATGCAGACGGGCAGCGTGCTGGTGATCCATTCCACCATCCTGCCGGCATCCTGCGAAGCCCTTGCAGCACGCTGCGATGCACGCGGCATTCTTTTCCTCGATGCTCCTGTCTCTGGCGGCGGCGGCGCAGCGTCAACTGGCACGCTCACCGTGATGTGCGGCGGCAGCGATGCCGCTTTCGCTACTGCCAAACCCATCCTCGAATCATTCGCTGGTGCTTTGGTTCATCTTGGCCCAGCAGGATCAGGCCAACGCGCCAAAATCGTCAACAATGCGCTGCTGGCGGCCACTATGGGTTTGGCCCATGCTGCGCTGGCCGCCGGTGAAAATCTGGGAATTGACCGCAAGGCGTTGGCCGAAATTATCAAAGTCAGCTCGGGCCGCAGCATGGGTTTTGAAATCTATGCCCGTCTGCCCACCCCCGCCGCCTTCGCCATTGGTGCGCCTTTGCTGGTCAAAGATGTCGGGCTGCTCGGCGCGATCCTGCCCAATGACCCCGCCGCCGAAACTTTGAGCAACGCCGCCGCAACCTTCCTCACCGCCACCACCACACCCTAACCCACACTCCGCTCAACCGCTCCGCTCATCCCGAGCGAAGTCGAGGGATCAAAACCCACAGGACACCATTATGACCTTCACCACCGACCAATTCCGCCTAGACGGCAAAGTGGCCATCGTCACCGGCGCGGGCGGACGCGGCAATTCAATCGGCCGCGCCTATGCCATGGGCCTCGCAGCAGCCGGAGCCGCCGTCGTCGTTGCCGATCTCAATGAAGACGGGGCCAATGCTGTCGCCGCCGAAATCATCGCATCGGGCGGACAGGCCATCGGGGTCAAAGTCGACGTCGCCAATGAAGCCTCAACCCTTGCGATGGCCGGTGCTGCCATTGCCGCTTTTGGCGGCATCGACATTCTAGTCAACAATGCCGCGCTGATGGTCGACATCAGCTATGACACCTGCGAAACCATCTCGCTTGATAATTGGAACAAAGCCTTCGCCGTCAATCTCAATGGCGCACTGCTCTGCGCCCGCGCCTCCATCCCATCCATGCGCTCTCGTGGCGGAGGCCGCATTGTTAACCAAACCTCTGGCGGGGCATTTCCCGCGCTTGGCCTCTATGGTATCAGCAAGCTGGCGCTGATTGGCCTGACCACCACCTTGGCCAAACAACTGGGCAAAGACGGCATCAATGTTAATGCCATCGCTCCGGGCAATGTCACATCCGACGCGGGCAAAATGCTGGTTCCCGATGATTCGCCATTTATCAAATTTCTGGAAATGACCGTAGCCTCACGCGCACGCGGCACCCCCGATGAATTGGTCGGGGCACTGCTGCTGCTGTGTTCGGATGCAGGCGCATGGATCACCGGCCAAACAATCCACATCGACGGCGGCTGGGTGATGCGGCCCTAATACACCCCTAGCCATATCCCAAACCATGGGTTAAGAGCGCCAAATATCCACAAGGCCAGTATGGGAATCCCGCCTTGAATTATGATTCGATCTTTGATGCCGCGATTGATCGCCTTCATTCCGAAGGGCGCTACCGCGTCTTTATCGACATTCTGCGCAACAAGGGAGCCTATCCCAATGCCCGCTGCTTTGCCGGGCACAATGGGCCAAAGGACATCACCGTCTGGTGCTCGAATGATTATCTGGCGATGGGCCAACACCCCAAGGTAATCGAGGCCATGGAATCGGCGCTGCATGATGTCGGTGCAGGATCTGGCGGCACCCGCAATATCGGCGGAAACACCCATTATCACGTTGATCTTGAAGGTGAACTTGCCGATCTGCATGGCAAACAAGGCGCGCTTCTGTTTACCTCCGGCTATGTCTCGAATGACGCCACCCTATCAACTTTGGCCAAAATTCTCCCGGGCTGTATCATCTTTTCCGATGAGTTGAACCACGCCAGCATGATCGCCGGTATCCGCAATTCGGGTGCGGAAAAACAAGTGTGGCGGCATAATGATCTGGCCCATCTCGAAGAATTATTGGCCGCCGCCGACCCCGACGCCCCCAAACTCATCGCCTTCGAATCGGTCTATTCGATGGACGGCGATGTCGCCCCGATCCACGCCATCTGCGATCTGGCGGATACATATAACGCGCTGACTTATATTGACGAAGTTCACGCCGTAGGCATGTATGGCCCACGCGGCGGCGGCATATCCGACCGCGAAGCAGCCGCCCACCGCATCACTATTATCGAAGGCACTTTGGGCAAGGCTTTCGGGGTGATGGGCGGCTATATCGCTGCCGACAGCCGGATCATCGACGTGATTCGCAGCTATGCCCCGGGCTTTATTTTTACCACGTCGCTGTCGCCGGTGCTGGTGGCGGGAGTTTTGGCTTCGGTGCGCCATCTCAAATCCTCCAGCATTGAGCGCGAAGCGCAACAAGCCGCCGCCGCCACGCTGAAATCCTTATTCGCCGACGCCGGTCTGCCGGTCATGCCCTCCACCACCCATATCGTGCCGCTAATGGTCGGCGACCCCACCCGTGCCAAGAAAATCAGCGATATTTTGCTGGCCGAATATGGCGTCTATGTGCAACCGATCAATTACCCCACCGTGCCACGCGGCTCCGAACGCCTACGCTTCACCCCGGGGCCAGCCCATAGTGAGGCGATGATGGTGGCGTTGACACGGGCCTTGGTCGAAATATGGGACAGGCTGGAACTGCGGCAAGCGGCTTAGCATTTTATATGCCATTGACTTATGGGTCAATGGCATATAAACACAAGCTATGGACAGCATGCAAACCGTCGTGGAACTGTCGTCATTTCTAAAACGGGCCAAGGCCATCATGTCAGATGATGAACGCCAAGCTATCGTCAACTTCATCGCCGCCAATCCTGAAAGCGGCATATCGCTTGGCGGTGGCTTGCGAAAATTACGTATGGCCCGTGAAGGCGGCGGCAAAAGCGGCGGATATCGCATCATCTTCACTTTTGGTGGAACCCATATGCCGCTTTTTTTAATAAGTGTGTTTGCCAAGAATGAAAAAGAAAATCTAACCCAAACCGAATTGGCCGATGTTCTGCGGTTAAGCAAAATTCTGATGGAAACTTACGGAGCAAAAAAATGAATGCCTACGAAAGCATAGTCGAAGGGCTAAACGAAGCGATAGCTTTTGCAAAAGGCGAAGAAACCGGCGCGCAAGTGCACCATATTGCCGTGCCACACGTCGATGTTGCCAAAATTCGCGCCAAAACCGGACTATCGCAAAGCGCCTTTGCCAAAAGCATTGGCGTTGCCAAAGGAACCTTGCTCAACTGGGAACATGGCCGTCGGTCTCCCACTGGCCCCGCCCAAGTTTTGCTGGCCATGATCGAACGCCGCCCATCGGTTGTGACGGAATTGCTTCGCTAATCCCTAATACGGCGGCCGATCCAGCCCCTTGGCACTTGCGGTAAACACCTCGCAGCCATCTTCCGTAATCCCGATCGAATGTTCAAATTGCGCCGACAGGGAACGATCCCGCGTTACCGCTGTCCAGCCATCATCCAGCATTTTGACCGGCGCTTTGCCCAGATTTATCATCGGCTCGATGGTGAAAAACATCCCGGGCCGCAATTCTGGCCCCGTGCCCAGTTTGCCGGCATGAACCACTTCGGGCGCATCATGGAACAATCGCCCCACCCCATGCCCGCAAAATTCGCGCACCACCCCATAACGGTTGGCCTCGGCATGGTGCTGAATGGCCGCACCAATATCGCCCAGCCGCGCCCCGGGTTTGGCCTGTTCAATGCCGATCATCAAACATTCATAGGTGACATCGACCAGCCGCCGCGCTTTCAGCCCGACATCGCCGACCAGAAACATCCGACTGCTGTCGCCATGCCAACCATCCAACAACGGGGTCACGTCAATATTGACAATATCCCCATCCTTCAGCTGCTTATCCGATGGAATTCCATGACAGACCACATGGTTGATCGAAATGCAGCAGCTATGGGC